>RECT01000380.1 GCA_007693875.1 Spirulina sp. DLM2.Bin59 | reverse complement strand
ATGTGCCATCCGCCAGATCCAACTCCACATCGGGGCCGCGATCAAGAATTTCTATATCCCATTGCCCCCGCCGGGCGGTTTCAAAACTGATATAACGGCCATCGGGGCTAATTTTGGGGTTGCGAATCCAATCCCGATAGCGACGGCTGATGATTTCTGACCGCTGAATTGCCTGGTCATAGAGGGCAATTTCCGGGCGGCCTTGATCATGGGTGAGATAGGCAATATAGCGGCCGGTGCGGCTGAGGCTGGGATTTTGTACCATCAAGCCATCGCGATTTAAACCCGGTAGGGGGAGGAAGGCTTGGCGATCGCGATCATAAACAGCAATTTGGGCTGTACCGTTGCGATTCGTCACAAACGCCACTAAACGGCCATCCCCGCTCAAGGCGGGTTGCTCTTCCGTAAAGCGGCTATTGAGACGGGGGGATTCCCCCGGATTAACGGCGGGATTACAACCCGTCAGTAACAGGAGAGAGAAAATAGCGCAGCGAAACCAGGGCGATCGCCTCGGATTTTGCCAACGGGGGGCCTGAACCATGGGCGGCGGGGTTAATATTCACCGGGACGACTGGGGGCATCCACATCATCCTCCGGATAACGGGGCTTGCGTCTAGGGGGCGGCCCATTCATCGGCTCATCATCAAAGTCTGGTTGCCCTTGGGCCTCCGGGCCGTAATCCTGATCCTCATAGTCCTCCGGTTGCGGAGCGCGGCCCCTGGGTTCAGGGCCAAAATCCTCCTCCTCATAATCGACATAATCCACATAGGGAGCCGGTTCTTCATCTTCGTAGAGGGCGGCGGTGCTGCGGGGAGCAGTGCGACGGGAGCGATCGCGCTCCGGGGGGGGTTCCGGTGGGCGGCGACTGGGGCGACGACTGCTGCGGGTTTCTGTTTCCCACTCATCTTCCCAAGCATCATCAACATCCCTCACTGGCTCAGGGGGATAGGCTCGCGGTGCAGGACGGTTGGGGCGACGACCGGCGCGAGGCTCTGGTTTTTCCAAGGTGGGCCGCTGGCTACGACTGCGGGGCGGCGGAGCCTCTTCTTCTTCGTAGTCATCACTACCCCGGAGCCGTTTACGAGGGGTATAATCCTCATCCCGGTAGGGTTCGATTTCGTCATAGTCCGGTTCCCGATAGGCCCGATAGGAACGACTGACGGGGCGATCATCATCGACGATGGGGGTACTGCGGCGGGCCTGCTCGGTGGCCAGGCCCCGCAACCGCAGGGTTTCAAAGGCAAAAAAGAAGGTAGCGGTGGCCAGCAAAAACTGGCTCAACTGCATAATCGGGTCGAACCGCCAACCATAGAACATCAAAATTCCGCCGCAAACCAAACCCACAGCGGAAAAGAAAATATCATAGTCGCGAGACAGTTCCGGGCGCACAGAGCGCAAAAAGTAAAGCCCGGCCCCGGCAATTGCCAAGAAAACTCCGAGTAAACTGGCTGAATTCCATCCAAAATTAACCATTGTTGCTTGCTTAAATTCAGTCCCGCGATCGCTAACGGCTCTTTCTACAGTAGCGAACTCTGGCCAGGAACGCACGGAAAAACCCCAGTATCTTGATCTCCCGTGGGGAGAGATACCGGGGTTTAAGGTTGCACCGACTCCTAGGAGCGGGAGATTTTGTCTTTTTGGCTAATGAAAACGAGAGCAACGGTGGCGGGAATGACCACAACCAATGCGCCGGCGAGGAGGCTGTAAAGGAAGTTCGCTAAAGAAGGTGTCATGGTTTTGTATAGTGGCTTGGATTTAATCGTTAAGAATTATTCTAGAGGGTTTTGACCCTCTCGCAATCCCAACTCCGGAGTTTCCAACCGTTCACTCAACCGCTGCAGGGCAAATTCCGCCGACTGGGCCACTTGGGGGTGGGCATCTTTGGCGAGAAACTTGAGGGCGGATTGGGCTTTGGGGCTAGGCAGGTGGCCCAGGGCTTCCGCGAGGCGTTGGCGCACGAGCCAATCTTCGGAACCGGCAAAATCGAGGATGGCATCGGTGGCTTCGATTGCTTTAATTTCCCCTAAGGCAGCGATCGCCGCCTGTTGGATCACCACTTCATCACTTTTCAGAGCCTCCAGTAGGACGGTTTGGGCACGGGGATCTTTAAGATTCCCCAGGGATACCGCCGCACTAAACCGCACCAACCATTGGGTATCTTCATAAAAGGCCCGCACTAGGGGTTCAAAGGCTCGGGGATCTTCGAGATACCCCAAGGCCCCAGCGGCATCGGCTCGGATGCCATAGTCGGGGTCGGTTTCCAGGAGGCGGATTAGGATCGGATAGGATTCGGCGGTGGCTTTGATCCCTAGGGCAAACACCGCCATAGAGCGGATTTGCAGCACTTCATCATCTAAGACTTTTTTGATCAGGGGCAGGGCTTCCCCTGGGGAGAAGTGGCGCAGGTGAGCCAGGGCCACCATGCGATCGCGGGAGTTCTCACTGTCAAGGTGTTGCTCAATTTGGTCTAAGCTCAAGGGGCCCATGGTGGTTTGCGCTGATTTTGCTGAGAATTGCTTTAATAATCTTAACAATTCTCTGTTGGGGAGTGGGGAGTGGGAAGTAGGGAGCCGCATTCTAAAGTCCCTCTCCCGACTGAGGGATTTAGAGGGATTTAGGGCGAGGGGGATTTAACCTGGAATCGCCCCCAATGTTCTTCCCCCTGGCGATGGTCAGGGGATTCAGCTAAGGGGTTTAACTCCAGAATTTTGAAATGGGGGGCAAAATGATTGCGAATCTCCGCCGGGGTCGAGCCGAAGGGGGGGCCACCGGGACGGTCATGGGTGAAAAAGATGGCTAATAGTTCTCCCCCCGGTTTGAGCAAACCTTGAACGAGGGCAACATAGCGATCGCGCCAACTGGGATCAAGGGCACAAAAACAGGTATGCTCCACCACATAATCAAATTGGTGGGCAAATTCCGGCAACAGATCGAAAATATTGGACTCGATCCATGTTGCCGTGATTTTTAACTGTTGCCCTTGGTTGCGGGCGGCGGCGATCGCCCCCGGTGCAAAATCCGCCCCCGTCACCGCAAACCCCGATTGGGCAAAGGCTAGAGCATCATGACCCGCCCCGCAACCTAAAACCATCACCCTGGCCCGAGGGGTTAAGGTTCCCGATTGCAGCAACGCTTGAAAACCAGGGGCCGCTTGCCCTAAATCCCAGGGCGGCACACCGCTTTCATAGCGAGATTGCCAAAATTGCGGGTCAGAAATGGCATTCATATCTATCTTTTTTAAAGATGAACTTGACTGAG
The DNA here is from genome assembly GCA_007693875.1 of Spirulina sp. DLM2.Bin59. Lineage (GTDB taxonomy): Bacteria > Cyanobacteriota > Cyanobacteriia > Cyanobacteriales > Spirulinaceae > Spirulina. The sequence goes on along the minus strand of RECT01000380.1, from coordinate 2,042 downwards.
GATGTAGCGCAAACTGTCGTAGTCATCCTTGAGCAAAATACTCAACGTGCGGCCCGCTTGAATCAACCAGGGGCGATCGCCTTGGCGAAACTGAAAGGCCGCCCGTAACGTTGCCGCCACCAAACTTTCCACCGGCACAGTTTTAACCTGAAGGAGCGATCGCAGAAAATCCAATTGCTCCGTAAACTGCACCACCTCCGCCGCCGTACAGCGGTAGACCCCTTGGTGAATTTGGGGTGGCCGGGGCGGAAGGTATTGAAACACCTGGGGGTTGCTCGCCGTAGCTGGAGCGATAAACCCAACAATGGCGGCGCGAAACTCCGTTTTGAGCATCGCAAAAATCTGCGGCTGCTCCTGGCGCAAATCCGCTAAAGACAACCCCAAGGCCCGGGCCCGATGGACAGAATCAATGGGTGTGGTCGTTGCGTAGGTAATCACCCCCACAATGTCATTCCCCGATTCCTCATCATGGGCCTTGACCCAACTGCCAAAGGGGGGCATAGCCGGAAAGGTCAAATCCTCCGGCTCCAGACATTGAGCCAGAAACTCCGTCGTGGCCGTTTCAATCACCTCGGCAATGTGGTCGGGGCGGGGGCGATCGGTGGCAAATTGTGGCAGAGGTAAACGCATAGCCCACAGGGTTATTTTTTACCCTTGGTGAGATCAACCGCTTCTAGTTCCGACAGTTGGAACGTCACCAGCTTGTCCCAATTGCCCCCTTCAAACAGAACCGCCACCTTGCCATCACTGAGGCGCTGCACCAGCCCTTCAAACTGGTAATAGGTATCCTTGGGGTTGGTTACACGTACCGTTGCACCGGGTAAAATCATCATGGCTCCAAAAAAAGTTATAGGGTTAGTTAAAGTGTCGGCGGGGTCGGTGATTGGCCACGGATTCCACCAAACCAATGGCGAGAAAATTGGCCAACAATGCCGAACGCCCGTAGCTCAACCAAGGTAGCGGCAACCCGGTAATCGGGGCTAAACCAATGGTCATGCTGATATTGACAAAAACCTGAAAAGCAATCATCGAAAGTACCCCTACCGCTAACAGGGAACCAAAATTCTCCTTGGCATTTTGGGCAACGATGATCAAGCGCAGGCATACCAACCAAAATACAATTAAGAGGCTAATGGAGCCAATAAAGCCCAACTCTTCTCCCACAGCAGAGAAGATAAAGTCTGTATGTTGCTCTGGAATAAAGTTAAGTTGGGTTTGTGTGCCCCCAAACAAGCCTTTGCCCCACAGTTCCCCTGCCCCAATGGCAATGCGGGATTGGATTAAGTGGTAGCCCCCCCCTAGGGGGTCTTGCTCTGGATTGAGAAACAGCACCAAACGTGCCTTTTGGTAATCCTCTAGAAGGTTCCATAAAATCCCCCCCATAGCTCCAGCCGCACCGTTGAAGGCCAAAATAATTAGGGTGCCAATTTTATTCCAAGGCAGGGTAAACCAGGCGAGTAAACACATCAAGCACACCCAGGTTAGCCAAATGGGCAGGTAGAGATTATAAAGAATTGCCGACAAAATTGGCGAAACCATTAAAACCAACCAGCCCGGATTAGCATTGCCCCAGTAGAGCATCCCCAGGGTAATGGCTCCAAACACCAAGGATGTTCCTAAATCCGGCTGTAAAAAGACCAAAGCCCAAGGCACAGAGGTAATGGCCAAGGCTCGAAATACAGAACCAAGGTTAGAAGCAGGGCGCTCATGGAGGAGCGCAGCCATGGTAATGATCAAGGCAACCTTGGCAAACTCTGAGGGCTGAATATTAAAACCGCCAATGGTCAGCCAACGCTGTGCTCCCTTGGCAGTATGGCCAATAACCATGACGGTGATTAAAGAAATGTTGGTAATCCCGTAAATCATCCAATGCCATTGGATGAGAAATTCATAGCGGCAGCGGGAAATAATTAAGGCTAGGACAAGGCCAACACCACCAATTAGCCAATGTTGCCACCAATCGGTTAACCCTTGTCGGAGTTCTGTGCTTTGGATAATTAACCCACCAAAGAGGGTTAAACCCACGACCAACAAGAGCAGGG
>RECT01000329.1 GCA_007693875.1 Spirulina sp. DLM2.Bin59 | reverse complement strand
AACCGGCGGCGGTTTCCCATTCTGCCTCCGTGGGCAACCGTTTCCCCACAAACCGCGCATAGGCAGCCGCTTCGTAATGGCTGACGCCGCAAACCGGGTGATATTGCCAGGTTGGATCGCCTTGCCAATAGCGGGGTTGGGTAATCTGGTTTTGCGATCGCCATTGCCATCCTTCAGGAGTCCAATATTGGCGATCCCCATAGCCCCCCGCTGCGATAAAGGCCTGGTATTGATGATTCGTAACGGGAAAGCGATCGCACCAAAAAGGCTCCACTTCTACAGAATACCGGGGTCGCTCATTATCCTGGCCCCAGGGGGAATCGTTGCCCATGATCACCAAGCCGCCGGCAATTTTCACCATGCCCAGATCCGGAGGGGGGAGAGGATCGCCCTGGGGAGCAACCGCTAGCCCCCGATGATATTGCTTTAAAAAAGTGATGGTTTCATTATGCTGGCTTTCATGTTGCAGGAGCCAACACCAGAGGGGCAACGTGGCAGGTTCGGGATCCCCTTGGAGGTGCTTCAGAAGGCGCGATCGCACTTCTGCCAACGCCGCGCAAACCTGGGCAAAATCTGGCAACTGCTGCCGTTGCGCCTTGGGCAAACCATCCGCCGCCCAAAGCTGACGCAGGGGATCCGGCGGCAGATCCAGGGCTGCTAAATGCTCCAAAATCCATAACCGTTCCGTAAAGCCAATATGGCCTAGATGCCAACCCAAGGGACTGAAATCGGGATGGAGTTGCTGGGAAAACTCCTCAGGGGTGACATCCGCAAAGAGGGCGAGGGTGCGATCGCGGCAGGCCGTCAACGCCGCGATTAAATCCCCTCGTTTACAAGGGGGTGATGTGAACATTCAGATCCGGCTCCACAATTAAGCAACTTTGGGGCGGGCAACATTGCCAATTTCCCTCAAACAGCGGTTCAGAGGCCAAAATCACGCCATCGGGATAGGCGGGATCATCCCGGAGCCAGTACAGGCTGGGGAGAATCTTAAAGTTGGCATAGCGACAGGCAATGAGGCGATCGCCCGTCGTGGCGATGGTTGTCGCCGTGAACTTACAAAAGGGTTCCGCCGCCAACGCGCCAATGGTATGGAGAGCTTGGGGAATGGCCGCCTCTAGGGGCATCGTTTCCAAATAAGTCAACACCAAAGCATAGAGGTATTCAGAATCAGTGCTGCCCTGCACCCACTCATCCGCCTTCTCGTTCAATAGGTTCCGCATCGGTCGCCGCAACGTGTGGCGAAACTGGTCAATATAGCCATTGTGCATCAAGAGTAAATGGCCTTTGGTAAAGGGCTGGCAATTGCCCAACTCCACCGCTAAACCCGGTGTGGCACTGCGCACATAGCCCACCACACAACCGGTTTCCACATAGCGGCTCAGGTGGGGGAGGTTGACATCATTCCAGATCGGACAGGTGTTTTTGTAGATGTAGGGCAACTCCATCCGCTGACTGTGATACCAACCCAAACCAAAACCATCAGCATTCAGGAGTGCTTCTTGCATTTCGCGGGGGGCATAACTCTGGACAATCAAGGAGTGGGGCGGCTTGATCAGAATTTGCTCAAGGGAAATCGGCGGGCCAAGGTAAGCCAATAAACGGCACATGGAGGGTTGATGATCAGGAAATTTAGCTGTACTTTAGCGGATTTTTGGGGCGATCGCTGTTCATTGCTGGGGGAGAAAGCCAAAAACCAATTTTTCTCCGTAAAGCTACGGATCTCATTGATCCCCAGGGCAAAAGCCTTGTCAAGTTTTCGCAACATTGATCGGTGGGTCAAGAAAGATTGTTAGATTAGATACAGAAGTTATTGACTTTAAGCAATCCGAGGGTTCACCATGCAACGCTGTTACCGTGGGGTTCATCATCACTCCAACCCCCTATCACTGGAAGTTCAGGATCAGGAACTGATCGGCCATTACCGTGGCCTAGATTATGTCCGTTCCACTCCCCATCATATCCCCGTGGCCAAGACAAAACCTGCACTCTGCTATCGGAGAGTTTCCTATAATATTTGTCCAGAATTCGACAGTGCTGTCCCGATCCAAGCGTCAGCGGGGATAATGGCCTGTCACCCTTTTGACCCGATTCCGGCGCAGCCCATGCAAGCAAACCATTTAGCCAATCTCCGCCGCAATCTAGAGCGACGGATTCAGGCGGCTCAAATCCGTGGGGATCAATCCCTGATGTCTTTGCTGCAACAGGAATCGATGCAACTCGCACTCTAATCCATGGGAGGAAGGGATAAAATCTCCAAATCCCAGGGTGGGGGCGAAAATTTCCACGGTGGGGGCGAAAAATTTTTCGCCCCTCCTTGGCTTGGGCCACCAAAAGCCACAACAATCAAATCCGATGGGGATATCATGGAGCATGGGCAAATATATCGGAATCTTTATCAATGGCGCAAATCAGCGGATTGTTACTCAAACTGCTCGGGGGAACGCTCGCCCTCTCCCTTGGCATTAAATATCTGGCTCCTGCTTTGGCGATCGCCCCCACCCGGGTGAATGCGATCGCGATGATCACCCTGCCGCCGCTCCTCTTGGCCATGGTACTGGCCCTTCGTCTGCAACAATCTGCCTCCCACCGTGAGGAGCAACTCTGATGAAGGTGGGCCATTGGTTTGGGTTAATTCTCTGTTTGATTGCCCTTTATATTGCCTGGCAACTGCGGCAATTATGGGTGATTGTAGTCGGGGCGGTGATGTTAGCCAATGCCCTTTCTGGTGTGGTGCGACGGTTAGAGCAGGGGTCAAGACTGCAACGACCCGCAGCATTGGCGATAACCCTTGGGCTGTCGTTATTTTTGATCATCAGTTTTTTCGGGTTGTTAGTCCCCCCCCTAGTGACACAAATTAATCAACTACCGGATCAAGTCATCCAAGGCATGGATCGCCTAGGGCCAGGTTTAGCCCAGATTGAGCGGCGTTTTCAACCGGAGTTTTGGGCCCTGTTGCCAGATTGGGAGGCAATTATCTCAGAAATTCCCGAATTAGCCAATAATCTCCTCGGGGAAGGCTGGAACCTTTTTTCCAACACCCTCGGAGCAATGCTCAATTTGGTTTTATTGACCGTCTTAACCCTAATGTTACTGGTCAGCCCCCAGGCCTATCGCAGTGTTTTGATTCGCCTGTTTCCTGCTTTTTATCGTCGTCGGGTCGATGAAATCCTTCTGGAGTGCGATCGCGCCCTCCAGGAATGGTTTAGCCGGGTTGCTTTCAATGTGGTGGTGGTCATGGGGTTGTCGTTCACGACCCTGATCCTCCTCAGGATTCCCCTCGCCCTCTCCCAGGCGTTGATGGCGGGATTTTTCACCCTGATTCCCACCTTGGGGTTGGGTTTAAGTGTGATTCCCCCGATGGCGATCGCCCTCCTCGATCAACCTTGGAAATCCTTAATGATCCTGATCGTCTACATTGCGATCCATCAATGGGCCGGCCATTGGCTCACCCCTCGCCTCCTTCCCTATGGGGAACAGGCGACAACCCCCTTACCCGCCATTACCCTTTTGACCCAACTGTTTTTTGCCATCGCCTTTGGCATTCCTGGCTTGTTCCTCTCCCTCCCCTTAACCATTGTCGGTCGGATTTGGTTTACAGAGGTGGTGTTACGGGATATTCTCAACCATTGGCGATCGCCCCGACCTCGGATCCCCCCTCATATTCGGATCTAGAATAACAACGCATCACTGTTCTGTTTAGACAGGTTCTCTATTCTGCCTGAATCTCACCCTTAGTACTGAATAATCAGAACATCCCTCATCTCATCTCGTTTAGTGAGATGATAACTTTCTGATCTGCCATTCCCCTGCCCCATTGCCATGAGCAAAATTAACATTCTCAACATCACCATTGATAATCTTTCCCTGGCGCAACTGCTAAAGGACATTAAACAAGGGGGATTTATTGTGACGCCCAATGCAGATCATCTCATGCAGTTGCAACGAGATCCAGAGTTTTTTAACATCTATCGTAATGCAGACTATGTAATTTGTGATAGCCAAATTTTAGTTTACATTTCTTGGTTTTTTGGTCAAAAAATTAACGAGAAAATTTCCGGCTCTGACTTCTTTCCGGCATTCTATTGGCATTATCGCAATGATCCCGATGTTCGGATCTTTCTCCTCGGTGCAGGCCCTGGTGTTGCTCTCCAAGCGCAAAAAAAAATCAATCAAAAGGTGGGCAGAGAAATGGTAGTTGCCACCTATTCACCATCCTATGGCTTTGAAAAAAATGAGGCAGAATGTCAGCAAATTGTTGAGCTTATCAATAACACGAATGCTAATGTTCTCGCCGTTGGTTTAGGCGCACCTAAGCAGGAAAAATGGATTTATAAATACCGTCCTATGCTTCAAGGGATTAAAACTTTCCTCGCCATTGGGGCAACCATTGACTTTGAGGCGGGGGTGGTTCCCCGTGCCCCTCGTCGTCTCAGTGATACGGGTTTAGAATGGCTTTATCGCCTCATTCGTGAACCGAGGCGACTGTGGCGGCGCTACCTTTTGGGAATTATCCCCATGCTGGTTTTAATTCTTCGGCAGAAGCTGGGGATTTATCGCTATAAAAAACCCTTGGGTTTGTTGCTTCATGAGGCTGGATTATTAACCATGAGTCAGATGGAGCTGTTATTGGCAAAACAGGCTAAAGATCCGGATCGACGGTTGGGGGAGTTGGCGATTCACCATGGCTGGCTTCAACCGCAAACCGTCGATTTTTTTCTCGTTGTGTTACCCCGTTGGCTTCAGAATCATGATCCCCATAGTCTATTGGACTATTGGGAAATGGCGGGTTTGTTAAACCATGGACAAATTGAGGCGTTGGGGGGAGAACAACAGTCAGATCCCCATGCCCTAGGGCAATTAGCCATTGAACGGGGATGGCTCAAGCCTGAAACCGTGGAGTTTTTTCAACGGGTTCAGGAATTGGCAAATCGCCCCAAAATCAACAGCTTTGAGCGTGTCTATTTTTATAAACCCTCTTCCAATTAAGCAACTATGGTGGTGCAACGCAGTATTTCAGAAATTAACGCCAAAATTCTCCAGGGTGAGGCTCAGGTTTTAACGGTGACGGAGGTGAAGCAGCGGGTGGCGGCGGAGGGGGAGGGGGCGATCGCCCAAATTGCTGCCACCGTTGATGTGATTACCAGCGGCACGTTTGAGCCGATGGAATCGACGGGGGCTTTCCTCAATATTGGCCACACTGATCCCCCGATTAAAATCCGCCAATGTTGGTTGGATGATGTGCCGGCCTATGCGGGGTTGGGGGCGGTGGATCTCTATCTGGGGGCGACGATGGTTCAAGATA
>RECT01000272.1 GCA_007693875.1 Spirulina sp. DLM2.Bin59 | reverse complement strand
CTCGATGCCCGTTGTCGCTTCGTGGGAAGCATAGGAATGGGTGTAGGTGAGTGCGTCCACAGTGGTCTCCTTGCGTGATTGGCTTGGTCTTACTTATTTTGCCGTAATACCACTGTTGTAAGCCAAGATGCACCAATTGAGTGCTCAGATTTACAATATTTTAGAAGTTTTGGTCGTTAAATTGCTCGGCACGGAGGCGGCGATCGCCCTCATAGACCTCCAGGCGATCGCCATAGACCCGATAGCTAAAACTGCCGTGGCTGGCTTGATAACGATCCTGTTGATAGAAGGCCGGCAACCAAATGGAGCGACTGGGGTCGTTTTTCGCCTGGCCAAAATACCAAAGTTGTGCCCCCACTTGGCAGATTTGCACCCGAAAATTGCGGGTTTGGGCCGCGATCAGCACATCCCCAGGGCATTGCTCACCGGGAGGGACGGCGGGGGGAATCCGGCCATGAACTAAGGGCGGTAACAGGGTGAGGGGGTCGCGGCTGTTCCCATCGGGGCCATAGTATTCAAAATGGAGGTGGGGGCCGGTGGAGTTGCCGGTACTGCCCATCTCGGCGATCGCCTGGCCCTGCATCACCCATTCCCCCTGATTGACATAGAGCAATTGGTTATGGCCGTAAACCGTGCGGCTGCCATCATTGTGGAGAATTTCCACCGCATAGCCCAAGCCCCAATCATCCCAACCCGCTAGAATTACCTCCCCCGCCTGGGCCGCTAAAATCGGCGTACCTACCGGCCCGGCAATATCCAAACCTTCATGGTAGCGGTGGAAACCTTGGGAAATATTCCCCGTGGTGGGCCAGATCAAATGCTGGTTTTGGGCCAGAGCTAAAGCGGTTTCATCAGTCGGGATTAACGTCGCGGGATCGCGAAACACCCCCTGGATCGGCAACGAGAGGGCCACGGTTCCCACCGCCGCCACACCGAGAAAACTGAACAGGAGCGATCGCGCCATGCCACCCCAAGAAATGATCACAAATCCCATTTTGACAAACTTTTGAAACAACCCTCTCGTTTTTCAGCACCACTGGCCGCCATCGGGAGAATCCAAACCCTTGATAATTCCTAACGCTTCAGGCTGTAGGATTAAGTTAAAGGCCCTTAAAGACTTCACCCCTCACCCCGCCATGTTCGGTCACTACCAAGAAACCTGTTTGCGGATTGAACTACACCCCCCGGCAGCATCAGCACCCTTCGCCCCGAAGATTGCCGCCAGTCTTCTAGAGCCTGCCCAGTTTCGCCGCTGGCTTTTTCCGCAGCAATTTGAGGACAAGATCACCTCCCCCCTTACCGCTGGGGCAACGTTTTCCGCCTGGACGGGGCCGGTGAAAATTGATCACTACGTTGAAATCGCCACCCCCCAGAGTCTCCGCCTCATCCTCAGTGGGGGAATTGATGGGTTTCATGAGTGGTATTGGGGCGAGAATTGGGTACAATCCCGCATTGAGGGGATTTCGCTATTACCCCTGCATTTAGGTCAAACGTTTGCCTTAATCCGCCTCCGACAATTTCTCAAGGAATCAGGAACCTAAGCGTCTGCCATGAAAGCATTGCAGCGACCGATGGATAATATTAATAGTGTTGCCTTTTTTCGGGAAGCTGCCCCCTATATTCACTGTCATCGTGGCAAAACGTTCGTCGTTGCCTTTGCCGGTGAAGTGATTGCCAGTCAGCAGTTCCGCCAGATCATGCAGGATTTGGCGATTATCTCCAGTCTGGGGGCTAAACTTGTCCTCGTCCACGGCACACGCCCCCAAATTGACGAACGCCTTCATCACAACAATCACCCCATCCAGATTCATCGGGGCATCCGAGTCACCGACACCATTACCCTCCTCGCGGCCCAGGAGGCGATCGGCTTTCTCCGCATTCGCATCGAAAATCAACTCACCCATATCCTCAATCAGCCCTCAATTCATAGCAACGGCCTGGGGATCATCTCCGGTAACTTCATCACCGCCCGACCCATGGGGATTCATGACGGCGTGGACTATCGGTTTACCGGTATTATCCGCCGGATTAACTCCGATCTGATTCAACGACAACTGGAAGCCAACAACATTGTTCTCCTCTCTCCCATGGGCTACTCCCCTACGGGGGAGGCCTATAACCTCCGCTACGAGCATGTGGCGATCGTCGCTGCCAAAGCCCTGACCGCCGATAAATTAATCTTTCTCAGTCACCAATCTGTAGACATCCCTCGCAAGCTCGACCTCGACGAAGCCCAAACCTATCAGCACGAATTTATCCTCCCTGCGATCGAGGCCCTTGAAGCTGGTGTTGATCGTGTCCATCTCCTGGATGCCAATATTGACGGTGCGCTCCTGCTTGAGATCTACACCCGCGACGGCATCGGTAGCATGATTTCCGCTGATAAGTTTGAGCGTTTGCGGGCTGCCGGCGTTGAAGATATCAGCAGTATTTTAAATTTAATTCGCCCCCTGGAGAACCAAGGCACATTAGTCAAACGCTCCCGGGAACATCTAGAGATGGAAATCCATAACTTCCATGTGATCACCTGCGATGAACAGGTGATCGCCTGTGTGGCACTATACAATACTGATGATCCCCAAATTGCCGAACTGGCCTGTTTTGCCGTGCATCCCCATTATCAGGGAGCTAAACGGGGTGACAAGTTGCTCGAACATATCACCCAAATTGCGCACCAACAGGGTAAAACGCAACTTTTGGCCCTGACAACCCAGACCACTGATTGGTTTCGCGAACGGGGATTTCGCAAGGGTAATATTGATGAACTCCCCCCCAACAAAAAATCTCTCTACAATTATCAGCGCAATTCCCAAGTGTTATTCAAACAAATCACCTAGCCATCAACCCATCCCCCTTGGGCCATGCTTTGCTGTTGCATAAAAATTTCCCCACTGCCCTAGGTAATAACTGGAGGGGCGATCGCCGGCTGCATGTCTGACCGGCATGGCCTCGGTTTAATCCAGTAGCCAGTGAGGGAAAGACGATGTTAATCGCTTTTTTCGGTGGACTATTTAACCGAGGCGGGGGGCGGAAGCCTTGCCCCCGTGATTTTTTGCATTGTTGGCAGGGGGAGGCGATCGCCCAGACCAATCTTTATCCCCACCAACGGGGGCGGGTGAAGTTTGGCGGCACGGTGTGGTTTGCCCAGTGTAAGGATCAGGGGATGGTGACGGCGGGAACGGTGGTGCGGGTGGTGGGGCGAACACAGGTGACGCTGTGGGTGGAATTGCTACCAGAGGAGCCGGAGTCTGCATAAAAATGCCGGGGGCTTCCTATGAAAGGGTGTGAGGAGTTGGGAGCATCGGATCGGGCAACTTCATGAAAACTTTACAAAAGTCGGGAGATTTCTCGAAGTTCTTTACCAAATCTTGTTGGAGTTATCGGAATTATAATGGTAGAGTGGGTTGCATCTTCAGGAAATTCCTAGAAGTGTTTTCGAGTCAGGGCAAGATCCTCCTGTCCCCTTAAAAACAAGGGACGGGTGGAGGTTTGGTGATTTTTTTAGGGCATTTACCATGGCTAGATCAGGGCGCTTTTCTCAATTTAAAGCCTTTATCTTAGAACCGATTCTCACCCCCAGTACGATTGTTGATACGGGGTTTGATGATAGTTCCGATGGGTTGATGGATGAGGGTTGGGAAACCTATGATTTAGTTCCGACGGAGGGGGATGATATTGAATTGCCCGTTGAGACTGAATCGGTGGATGTTGTACCGGAGACGATGGATGTTGAGGGTGAGGTTTTTGCCAGTGATGAGATTGAACCCATTGCCTATGTCGATTTTGAGGGTGGTTCAGGGCAGGTGGATTATACCGCTGGGGTTTTCACGGTGGATGACTCTGGCTATGTGAGCATTGACTACTTATTTGATGGCGGGAAGTATGATCAGGGAGAACTGGCCATTTTCAGCCTCGAAGGGATGACGGAGGAGCCAGGGAGCCGAGCTTTTATTCAAGAAGCGGCGCGGCGGGCATTATCCAGTTCGGAACTAGGGTATGTGGTGATCTCCGATGCGACGGATGGAGCAAGGTTTAGCAATACCGGCGGTGTGGATTTCAATACGGGGGAATATGCCGGGGTGCGGACATTTAAGATGAATGGGGGCGATCGCTTCGGTTTCATGTTGGCTCCCAACCATTCCATCCAACAGGTTTACAACGGTGAGGCTTGGCGGCCCATCTTCTCCATGGCAACGGCCAACCCCGATGATCATTTCCAGTTTGGGCAGATTGCTGATTTAACTGGGGATGGCACGGTGTTTACGTTGGAGGATATTAATTTAGCCAGTGGCCGTTCTGACCGGGATTATGACGATATTGTGTTTCAAATCCGAGGGGCGACGGGTTACGCGCCCCATGTGGAGGAGGTGATTGCGGAGGGTTTGGAGATTCAAAACCGGCTCCCTTGGGATGATTTGATTGATTATGTGATGTATCCACCGGAGTTGGATTTACCCAGTTTGGGGGATTTCAATGTCATTTATAGCGATCGCTTTTTCAACCCGACGGAATCCTTTAGCCTGATTGGTTTGGTGGATCAGGCGGATGCGGTGGAGCGGGTTGAGGTGTGGGTGAGAGGTTTTGAGGGAGATTGGCTGCGTTTGGGGGATGTGGAGGATTTTGGTGCTGAGGGTCATTATCGGTTTGATTATGGTGCAGCACTGAATGCGGGTCATTATGAGGTGAAGGCGATCGCCTTTTATCCAGGGGGCGAGGTGGAGACGATTACTCCGGTTACGGTGTTGTCGTTGGATGAAGGGGTGGAGTTAAGTGGTCGCGTGAGGGCGGCGTTAACTCGTGCGGTGGAGTTGGGGAGTTATGACCCCTATGCTTTGGCGCAGACGACAGATTGGGTGTTGAGCGTGCGATCGGGTACGGATTTGGCGGCGTTAGCTACGCAGTTAGGGGTTGCTGAGTTTGAACCGACGGGGATTCTGGCGAATACCTACCGGGTGGATTTTGGTTCTAATTTATCTGCAACTCAGGTTCAGTCGTTGATCAATGGAATTAATAGCATTGAATATGGTACGCCCTTGGTGCGGGAGCAAGTGCATTATCATTCCCCCACGAATGATCCTCTGGCAAGTAATCAGTGGTATCTGAATCAAGGGGGGATTTATGATGCTTGGGCAACCCATGGTGTTTCTGGTAAAGGGATCACCATGGGAATTCTCGATGATGGCTTTGCCATTGATCATCCTGATTTGATAGCTAATTATCGGGCTGATTTAAGCTGGGATTTTGATGAGCGGGATAATGATCCTTCACCAACCTATGAAAAAACATTAAATGTATTCAGGTATCATCAAGATCAGCATTTCCCTATCTTTGATTTACCCC
>RECT01000445.1 GCA_007693875.1 Spirulina sp. DLM2.Bin59 | reverse complement strand
GGGCATTGATCCTGGAGAATCCCCAGCGATCGCACCATCGCCACCCCCGCATTGATCATCACGGCAAATTGGCGGGAAAACACCGCCTTATCCTTCACGGAAACTGAGGTCATCATTTCCGTGAGTTCATCCATGCTGGGCAAGCCCTTGACCCGCTCCACCTTACCAATGGTGGGGTATTGGTTTTGGAGCATGAGCCGGGCCTGTTCAGCGGAGGTGGCCGCGATCTTTTCTTTGACGATATTACCTTTGGAGTCTCGGACTTCCGCGATAAATTTGGGCATAGGGAGTCACCAAAATAAGCCTAGGGGGACAGAGTTGGCCCAGACAGGAGCCGGGGTCAAGGGGGCAACCACTATTTCAGAGACTTCGCCCCTACTAACCGTTGTAACTCATCGGGCTTGCTACATTTGCCCATGGCATCTTCAAAGTTGATGACACCTTTTTTCACGTATTCCGCTAGGGCCTGCTCCATGGTTTGCATCCCCATTTTCATCCCGGTTTGAATGGAGGAATACATCATCGAGGTTTTGCCATCCCGAATCAGGTTGGCGATCGCCGGTGTCACCACCATAATCTCCTGACACATCACCCGGCCATATTCCCCCGGTTTGGGGTTCGCCTTCGGCACCAAACATTGACTAAACACCGCCAGCAAAGATTGAGACATTTGGGCGCGAATTTGCCCCTGTTGTTCCGGAGGGAACACATCCAGCATCCGGTCAATGGTGCCAGCGGCGGAGTTCGTGTGCAAGGTGCCAAAAACCAAGTGCCCCGTTTCTGCCGCTGATACCGCGAGACCGATGGTTTCTAAATCTCGCATTTCCCCCACTAGGATAATATCCGGATCCTGGCGCAAAGCCCCCTTCAAAGCATTGCCAAAACTCTTCGTATCCTCGCCTTTTTGCCGTTGGTGAAACAAACATTTAACATTGGGAAACACATATTCAATCGGGTCTTCCACCGTAAGAATATGCTCAGAACGGGTACGGTTAATCAGATCCAACATCGCCGCCATCGTCGTTGTTTTCCCTGAACCGGTTTGCCCCGTCACCAACACCATCCCCCGGGGTCGTTCCGTCATCTCCCGCACAATATCCGGCAAGCCCAACATGTCAAAGTTGGGAATTTTTGAAGACAGCGCCCGCATACAGGCCGCCCAGCAGCCCCGCTCCTTGTAGACATTCAACCGAAATCGAGCCAACCCCTTCACCCCATAGGAAGAATCCAACTCCCAATTTTGTTCAAGCTCCTTGCGTTGCTTGTTATTCAGCATGCTGAAAATGAGCTTTTGGGACTCATTGGCGGTGAGAGGCTCATCACTTAAAGCAGGTTGCAAATGACCACTAATCCGGAAATAAATCGGTGCTCCTGCTTGAATATGAACATCAGAGCCGCCCATTTCGACCAACTGTTCTAGGACATCTTCAATCATTAATTCCATGGCAGTTTTTCCTCATGTTTGAATGTTTAATGGGAGTAATCGGGATCTATCGATCGCAAAACCTTGGGGCGACGATGCTCCACTGCGGTAATTCCTCAATCCGAGAACCGAGGGGTCATGCAGTAGGGGCAATCTACCCATTCTGGTTGCAGTTCCGCATTACAAACGCGGCAGGTTAAGCCGCTCTTCCGTTTGGCCTTCAGTTCTGCCTCCAGACCAGAATCGGTGAACGTGACCCGCTCCACCTCTTCTAGGGTCGTGTGGCCTTCTTTGACCAAGTTGAGGCTGTAGGCCAGCAAGGTTTTCATCCCTTCCTCCACTGCTGCTTCCTTGAGCCGCTCGGTGGGCGCTCCTTCGTTAATCAGGTTTTGGAGCCGCTCGGTAATTTTCATCACCTCATAAACCCCCACCCGACCCCGATAGCCAATGCCGCCGCATTTTTCACAGGTCTTGCCTGCACTGCGCTCTTCAGGGGTGAGGGTGTTGGCTTTGAAGATCGTCATTTCGCCATCGGCGGAGGCGGAGAGGCCAAAGCGGGCCAACTCCTCGCGGGTGGGCTGATAGGGGACGCGGCATTCACTACAGACCCGCCGCATCAGCCGTTGGGCCAACACCCCCAGCAATGCCCCGGACACCATGAAGGGTTCCACGCCCATTTCATCAAGGCGGGCGATCGCCCCCGCTGCGTCATTGGTGTGCAATGTAGTTAACACCAAGTGACCCGTTAACGCCGCTTCAATGGCGGTTTTTGCCGTTTCCTTATCTCGGGTTTCCCCCACCAGAATCACATCGGGATCTTGCCGCAGGAACGATCGCAAAATCGAGGCAAAATCCATCCCCTTTTCCCGAATCACCTGCACCTGAGTAATCCCCGGCAGCGAGTATTCAATGGGATCCTCAGCAGTACTAATATTAATCCCCGGATCATTGCGCTCCGCCAACACCGAATACAAACTGGTCGATTTCCCCGACCCCGTCGGCCCCGTCACCAAAATCAATCCGAAGGGACGGCGAGCCATATCCCGCACCAACTCCAAAGTATCGGGATCGCTAATCAGCATATTCAACCCCAACTGGGTTGAGGAGTTATCCAGAATCCGGAGTACGACTTTTTCGCCGTAGCGGCTGGGGAGCGTACTCACCCGAAAGTCAATTTTCCGCCCTTGATAGACCTGACGGATCTTGCCATCCTGGGGCATCCGTTTTTCGGCAATATCCAACTCCGCCATAATTTTGAAACGAGCTGCCACAGCCCCCGCCACCTTTTTGGGGAAGGGTTGGAAGGGCTGTTGCAGCACCCCATCTTTCCGGAACCGCACCCGCAGGGTTTCCTCCTGGGGTTCAACATGGATATCAGATACCCCCTCCTGGAGAGCCCTAATTAAAATCTTTTTCACCAGGTTAACGATGGGCGCACCGTTGATGTCATCTTTACTGAGGTCTTCCTCAATCTCATCCTCGGCTTCGCCAAGGGCATCTAAGTTTTCAACAATATCGGATACATCTGCGGCTTTAGCGGCTTCCTGGGCCTTAGCAACCTTGACCTGTTCATCGAGATACTGATCAATCAACCGTTGATAATCCTGCTCAGTGATCACCATCCGCTGCAACACCATACCCCGCAGCACCCGCTTCAGGTCATCCTGGGCTTCCAGGTCATCAGGGTTGACCATGGCCACCAAGACGATGGGCGGATCTCCTTCACTTTTACGAAGCGGCACCAGCTTATGACGGCGGCAAATATCATCGGGGACGAGGCTTTCAATCAGCTCCGCCATCTGATTGTTTTCGATCGCATTCACTTCCGGATCGATGGAGTCAACGCCGTAAAGGATTTTAAGCTCGAAGAGTTGTTGCTTTTTATACTGACGTTGTAGCTCTGGGGTGAGTTGGCGGCCGGTGAGGCTTTCCAGAACCTCCGTGAGGGGCCGGCCCGAGCGGCGGCTCTCGGCGACGGCCTGCCGCATCTGGTCGCCCTCGATGTAGCCCGCTTGAATCAGTTTATTTCCGAAGGGAGAAAAATCGTTCCGAATCGTCAAGGCCCGAGAGCGTCGGGAGGTTCTCGATGAAGATTGAGTCATAGCCGAGTTCCGCTATTTTGATGAGGGGGTGAGGGTAAGCCTGTGGCGGCTGATTCACTTGCTGCTTAATCCCATTAAACCGCAGTTAATCCCAGATGGGGAAAATTGACGGGGTGCCGACGGCAGGGCGCGGCTAGTCCAGGCAGCACCGACCTTAAAATTCCCTGGGGAAACCCGATGGGAAAAATCTTGACTGGGGAGTAGAACAGCCTGATGCTAAGGCGGTATGATGGTCTCCAGTGGTGATCGCCATCGATCACAACCGATTGCATTGGCTGCCATGAGTCCTATGGGCATCACAGTCTCAAGATGCTCACCCATCATTGTAAGTTTTTGTTAAGTTCATTAAACGTCCTATGACCCACGATCCCAACCAGCCAGAGGCGATCCAAGCAGACTATCCAGAAGGCACTGACCCCACCGTGGCAGAGGGTCAAGGGGAAGCTGATACTGTTGCACCGGTAGAGGCAAGCTTGGTGGACGGTGAAGAGTTAGAGTCCGATGCCGTTGATCCCCACACCCCAGACCCGGGCGAGCCTCCCCTGTCCGGGGAGCAGGTTCAGGTGGTGGAGGCCTTGCAGATGGAGATCGAAGCCTTGAAGCAGCAACTGGCGCAACAGGCACAGCAGTTTGAATCCCATAAGGCCCAAGCGATCCGCATTGCTGCTGATTTTGATAATTTCCGCAAGCGCACCCAGAAGGAAAAAGAGGAGCTAGAGCATATTGCCAAGCGCAACGCCCTAGCGGAGTTGTTGCCAGTGGTGGATAACTTTGAGCGGGCGCGATCGCAGATTAAGCCAGAAACCGAAGGGGAAATGGGCATCCACAAGAGCTATCAAGGGGTGTATAAAAACCTCGTCGATGGCTTGAAGCGGTTAGGGGTGGCGGCGATGCGCCCCGAAGGGCAGGATTTTGACCCCAATTATCACGAAGCGATGATGCGCGAACCCACCAGCGAGTATCCTGAAGGGGCCGTCATTGAACAGTTGGTACGGGGGTATTTACTCCATGATCGGGTATTGCGCCATGCGATGGTGAAAGTGGCGGCTCCCCCAGAACCGGAAACCCCGGTGGAAAACCAAGAGGAAACCCCGGAATCCCCTGAGGTTTAGAACCCATTATGGGACTGCCTGCGGGAGGGATTCATAAAATTTCTCGTGTCAGGCGGAAATTTGCGACTAAAATCAACATAATAAGAAATTGCCTGCTGTCCTGGGTTGAATTTGTTGATTGCATTCTGCACACCCCTATTGCCCAGGTGTCATGGGAAAAGTTATTGGTATTGACCTCGGCACAACAAACAGTTGTGTGGCGGTGCTCGAAGGCGGTAAGCCCATTGTGATCCAGAGTACTGAAGGGGGGCGAACCACCCCCAGTATGATCGGGTTTGATAAATCCGGTGAGCGTTTGGTGGGGGAACTCGCCAAACGTCAAGCGGTGACGAATGCGGAGAATACGATCTACAGTATCAAGCGGTTCATTGGCCGCCGCTGGGATGACACGGTGGAGGAGCGATCGCGGGTTCCCTACCAATGTGTCCAAGGGCGGGACAACACCGTTGATGTGGGGATTCGGGGCAAAAACTACACCCCCCAGGAAATTTCCGCGATGCTGCTGCAAAAGCTCAAGGGCGATGCGGAGCAGTTTTTAGGGGAACCTGTGAACCAAGTGGTGATCACGGTGCCGGCGTACTTTACCGATGCCCAACGGCAGGCCACCAAGGATTCAGGGGCGATCGCCGGCCTGGAAGTGCTGCGGATCATCAACGAACCCACCGCCGCCGCCCTGGCCTACGGCTTAGACTAACAGGATCAGGTTAAGCAAATCCTAGTCTGTGACGTAGGGGGGGTGACCTTCGAGGGATCCGTCGGCCACAACGGAGATGG
>RECT01000308.1 GCA_007693875.1 Spirulina sp. DLM2.Bin59 | reverse complement strand
GCCGCTAACGCAGGAGCTGAACTAGACTCCAGCAACTATCCCGAAATTGCCACGATTACTAGCCTGCAATCAGGGGATTTGATGTGCTATGCCGAAGTGATGGATGATTCTGGCCAGGTGTTTGAGGTGGGGGCCACCTTTGAGATTTGCGATCGCCACGATCAATTAATCAATCAAGTTGTCCGCCTCGCCTATAGCCAGGAAAATGTTGCCGATTGCGAAAGTGCTGAACCCTGCGGCCGCAGCCGTGTGGAACTCCTGATTACCGAAACCATTCCCCTCGGTGAACATTGGATGGTGTTAAGTAACGGCACTTGGACGGTGACGGTGGGGCAGATTGAAACCTGGGATGGTCAAAACAATACCGGCAACCTCACCTACTATGGTTGCGATCCCCAAGGCAATTGCCTGGCCATCAGTGGCGGCGCGATTACCTGCCGCGATGGGATGTGCTACATGGCTTGGCGCAATGGCAACTATACCTACACCCTCGCCTCGGAAATTGGCGAAGAAGCTAGTGGGGATACTCGTCTCCTTGTCTTTGAAGGACAAAAGGAAATCCTCAATACCGGCGGCATGGAGGAGATCCTGTCCAGCGAATCCTAAGGGGGCAAACATAACAAATCGTTACAAGCAGGGGCGATCGCCATCGGGGGTAGGGGCGATCGCCCTACACTATTTATTTTAAATGTCACGAAAATTTAAACCCTCCAAAATCTTTCCATGTTTCCCACCCATCGCCCCCGCCGTCTCCGCCAAACCGATCCCCTGCGCCGCATGGTGCGGGAAAACCAACTCACCCCCAATGATCTGATCTATCCCCTCTTTGCCGTTCCTGGTGAAAGTGTGGCCAAAGAAGTCACCTCGATGCCAGGGGTTTATCAGTTGTCCATTGACAAAATTGTTGAAGAAGCCAAAGAAGTCCGGGATCTGGGGATTCCGGCGGTGATTCTCTTCGGGATTCCCGACGATAAGGACAACGATGCGACGGGAGCTTGGCATGATTGCGGCATTGTCCAAAAAGCCGCCACCGCCATTAAAGCCGCCGTTCCCGATTTGGTGGTGATTGCTGATACCTGCTTGTGTGAATATACCGCCCATGGCCATTGCGGTTATTTAGAAGTGGGCGACCTCACCGGCCGCGTCCTCAATGATCCCACGCTGGAATTGTTGAAAAAAACCGCCGTTTCCCAAGCCCAAGCGGGGGCCGATATTATTGCCCCCTCGGGGATGATGGACGGGTTTGTGAGCGCGATCCGGGAAGGGCTAGATGCAGCAGGGTTTACCGATACGCCGATCCTTTCCTATGCCGCCAAATATGCCTCCGCCTACTATGGCCCCTTCCGGGATGCGGCGGAATCTGCCCCCCAATTTGGCGATCGCCGCACCTATCAAATGGATCCCGCCAATGGCCGCGAAGCCCTCAAGGAAGTGGAGCTGGACATTCAAGAAGGGGCGGATATGCTCATGGTCAAGCCAGCCCTGGCCTATATGGATGTGATCTGGCGGGTGAAAGAAATGACCAACCTCCCCGTCGCCGCCTACAACGTTTCTGGGGAATACGCTATGGTAAAGGCCGCTGCCCTCAATGGTTGGGTGGATGAGGAACGCATTGTCCTCGAAACCCTCACCAGCTTTAAACGCGCCGGGGCAGACTTGATCCTCACCTACCATGCTAAAGATGCCGCCCGCTGGCTCTAGTGCCTCAAGGCAGAAGGATGAAGGCAGAAGGCAGAAATGGGAATCTTCCGTGGGTTAAGGGTTCTGCCTTGCGGGCATGGTCGGGTAATTGCCGCCGCGCTGTACTAGGCTCAAGGGTTGCATCGGTCTTGATCAACCCCCCAAGGAGGATTAAGGCTAGAATGCAAGCCAACCCGTTGATCTATTCCCCGCCCGATCTCAAGGAGAATCTATGCGTGCAGTGCTGATGGCCGGTGGTTCAGGAACCCGGTTGCGTCCCTTAACCTGTGACCTCCCGAAGCCGATGGTTCCCATCGTCAACCGACCCATCGCTGAACACATCATCAACCTCCTGAAACGCAACGGCATCAACGAGGTGATTGCCACATTGCATTATCTGCCGGATATTATGCGGGATTATTTTCAAGATGGTGGCGATTTTGGCGTACAAATGACCTATGCCATTGAAGAGGATCAACCTCTGGGGACGGCGGGCTGTGTCAAGAATATTGAGGAATTGCTCAATGATACGTTTTTGGTGATTAGCGGCGATTGCTTAACGGATTTTGATTTGCAGGAGGCGATCGCCTTCCACAAAGCCAACCAAGCCCAAGCGACGCTGATCCTCACCCGCGTCCCCAACCCCATGGAGTTTGGGGTCGTGATCACCGACACCAACAACCGCATCACCCGCTTCCTTGAAAAACCCACCACCAGCGAAATTTTCTCCGACACCGTTAACACCGGCACCTATATCCTCGAACCGGAAGTCCTTCGCTACCTCCCCCCCAATGAGGAATCGGACTTCTCCAACGACCTTTTTCCCGAACTCCTCGAAGCCGGAGAACCGATCTACGGCTACATTGCCGAGGGCTATTGGTGCGATGTGGGCCACCTCGATGCCTACCGGGAAGCCCAATATGCCTGTTTAGAAAAACGCATTCATCTCGATTTTGCTTATCCCGAACAGTCCACCGGCCTCTGGATTGGCCACAATACCTATATCGACTCTTCCGCCCGCATCGAACGCCCCGCCCTCATTGGTAGCAACTGCCGCATTGGCCCCAGGGTACATATTGAAGCGGGTACGGTGATTGGCGATAACGTCACCATTGGGGCCGATGCGGATCTGAAACGGCCAATTATTGCCAATGGTGCCATTATTGGTGAAGAAGCCCATCTCCGGGCCTGTGTGATTTCGAGGGGAACCCGCGTTGACCGTCGCGCCCATATTCTCGAAGGGGCCGTTGTCGGCTCTTTATCCAGCGTTGGCGAAGAAGCCCAAATCAGTCCAGGGGTGCGGGTTTGGCCCAGTAAGAAAATTGAATCTGGAGCAATCTTAAACATCAATCTTATTTGGGGAAATATGGCGCAGCGTAATCTCTTTGGGCAACAGGGGGTATCGGGTTTAGCCAATATCGACATTACCCCGGAATTCGCCGTTAAGTTGGGGGCGGCCTACGGCTCCACCCTCAAGCCGGGGGTGATGGTGACGGTATCGCGGGATCAGCGGGCCATCTCCCGGATGGTGAGCCGATCGCTAATTGCGGGGATGATGTCGGCGGGGGTCGGCGTGAAAAATTTGGAATCCACGGCCATTCCCCTGGCCCGAACGATTATCCCCACCCAAAATGTTGAGGGGGGGGTGCATGTGCGCCTCCATCCCGATCGCCCCGATTCGATTTTGATTGAATTTTTCGATCGCAAAGGCATCAATATTTCCAAAGCGAAAGAGAAAAAAATCGAGGGAACCTATTTTAAGGAAGACCTGCGGCGGGTGGCCATTTCCGAAATTGGTACGATGAGCTATGCCTCCCAAATGCTCGAAGCCTATAGCCAAAGCTTTGAACGGCAACTTAATGTGGAAGCGGTGCGGATGAGCCACGCCAAGGTGGTGATTGATTATGTTTATGCAGTATCGGGGGCGATTTTGCCCCAGTTATTGGGAAAGTTTGGCTGTGATGCGGTGGTGTTGAATGCCAGTTTGAATCAAACAGCAGTATCGAATCAGGAGCGGGAAGGGTTGCTGATGCAATTGGGCCATGTGGTGGAGGCGGTGAAGGCGAATTTTGGCGTGCAGGTGTCTGCCAATGGGGAGCAGTTGATTTTAGTGGATGAGGGGGGGTTGCCGATTCGGGGCGAGTCTTTAACGGCGTTAATGGTGAATATGATCCTCACCGCCCATCCCCGCAGTACCATCGTCGTACCGGTGCAGGTTTCCAGTGCTGTGGAGCAGATCGCCCGCCGCCATGATGCCCATGTGATCCGCACCAAAGCCACCCCCACGGCCTTGATGGAGGCCTGCCAGATGAATCAGGGGGTGGTGTTGGGGGGCAGTGCGGAAACGGGGTTTATTTTCCCCCAGTTGCATCCTGGGTTTGATGCCATGTTTTGTATTGCCAAGATGATTGAGATGCTGACGGTGCAGGAGCGATCGCTGGAGCAGGTGCGGGCGGATCTGCCTCGGATTTGCTACAAGTCCTATACAATGCGTTGCCCTTGGACGGTGAAAGGGGCGTTAATGCGCCATTTAGTGGAAACCCACGCGGCGGAAAATCTCGAGTTAATTGATGGGGTGAAAATTATTAACCGCCAAAATGATAACTGGGTGCTGATCCTCCCTGATGCGGAGGAACCCATTGTCCATCTCTATGCCAATGGGGAGGATCGGGATTGGGTGGAGTTGACGATTAAAGAGTATCGCCAACGGGTGCAGCAGTTTATCGATCAGGAACAGGGGGCGGAAATTATTCATGTTTAGTGCCTTTGTACCTTTTTGCCTAAGGGGGTAAAATGGGGGAAGATTATCGATCTGCCCCATACCCAAGAAATTATGAACAGTTGTATTTTAATGGCGCAAGTTGTCCAAGCTCCGGAGTTGCGCTTTACCCAGGATAATCAGTTGCCGGTGGCTCAGATGCTCGTGGAGTTTGCCGGTTCACGGGATAATGACCCCCCCGGCCAGCTTAAGGTGGTGGGTTGGGGCAATTTAGCGACGGAAATTCAAGAAAGCTATCAGGTGGGCGATCGCCTCATCATCCAGGGCTACCTACGGATGAACACCATCGATCGCCCCGAAGGTTTCAAAGAAAAGCGGGCCGAACTCACCGCCAGCCGCATCTATAAGGCGGATGGCAATTTTGCCCCCATGGGGGGAACCGCCCGCCCCAGTAACGTCGTTTCGATGGAAAGCTATAGTCGGCCCATGGGCAGCCCCCCGACGGAGAACTACAATCGCCCCGCCAGTAGCCCCCCGATGGAAAGCTACAATCGCCCCGTCAGTAGTCCCGCTGCTCCCCCATCCTCGGAACCCGCCCCCATTCCTAACGAAGACCTCGATGATATTCCTTTCTAACGCCGATTTAGAGATCGGCTAAATCTTCCACCGGCTCCTGGGCCAAAATGTAGCGGGCCATATCCCCAGTCTCTGGGGAATAGAAGGAGAACACACTTAAAAACAGTGGCTCGGGCCGGTCAGGATGAGTGACTTCATAAACCCTTGTCCCCTGATCATCCCCTAAATCAGCCCGTTCCCGCAGTTCATAACCCTGGGCTGTTAAACTCGCCCAGAGGTTGCGCGTCACTCCCCGCAGGGTTTCCCCCGGCACGGCATAGCAATCTTCCCGCCCTTGGCAACCGGCAACGGCCCCCGACACATGGGGAAAATCAGGAATTAAATCCGTAGATTCCGGTTCAGGTTCAGGCTCAGGACTGGGTTGAGGGGTAGGGGCCGGTG
>RECT01000360.1 GCA_007693875.1 Spirulina sp. DLM2.Bin59 | reverse complement strand
GGGGCGAAAAATTTTTGTGCCTCCGGCAGGCTTACGCCAACGCCCCTACATCAACTCAGGCATCCCACTTCCCACTTCCCACTTCCTACTTCCTACTTCCTCAACCGCGCTGGCAGGCGATCGCCTCGCACCAAATCCTCATAACTCTCCCGTTCGAGGATCAGTTCTGCTTTGCCCTGATCCACCACCACCGCTGCCGGCCGGCCGATGCGGTTGTAGTTGGAAGCCATGCTGTAGTTGTAGGCTCCGGTGCAGGGAACCACGAGCACATCCCCCGGTTGGGCAGGGGGTAACTGGGCATCATGGATCACCACATCGCCGGATTCGCAATGTTTACCGGCTACGGTGACGGTTTCGGTGGCGGGGGCGGACATTTGGCCGGCGGCAACGATGCGGTAGAGGGATTGGTAGGTGATGGGGCGGGGGTTGTCGGACATCCCCCCATCGACGGCGATGTAGGTGCGGATGCCGGGGACGGTTTTGGTGGAGCCGACGGTGTAGGCGGTGACGCAGGCGGTGGCGATGAGCGATCGCCCCGGTTCGCAAATCAAGCGGGGTAGGGGCAGGTTACGGGCCTCGCAAGCGGATTGCACCGCTTGGGCGGCGGCCTTCACCCATTCGGTAATCGTCGGGGGATCATCACTTTCGGTGTAGCAAATCCCCAAGCCGCCGCCGATGTTGAGGGTATCAATGGGCAGACCAGCGGCGATCGCCGCCGCCATCCAATCCACCAACACGCCCCCTAAATCCTGATGGGGTTGCCGCTCGAAAATTTGCGAACCGATATGGGCATGGAGGCCGGTGCAATGGAGTTGGGGCCGCGCTCCCACCCAGGCGAAAACCTCCGGCAATTGGTTGGGATCAAAGCCAAATTTGCTATCAATGTGGCCTGTGCGGATGTATTCGTGGGTGTGGCATTCGATGCCGGGGGTGAGGCGCAGGAAGATGCGCACCGGGGAGCCGGGGGTGGCAATGCCCGCCAAAAGGTTTAATTCCAGCCAGTTATCGACAATAATCGTACAGCCCTGCTCCACGGCATAGCGGAGTTCCGCCTCAGATTTATTATTGCCATGGAAATAGATGCGATCGCTCCCGACCCCGGCCTGTAGCGTCGTATAGAGTTCCCCCCCCGACACCACATCAAACCCCAGGCCCTCACTGGCCACAATGGCACAGACCGCCAAGCAACTCCAAGCCTTGGAGGCATAGATCACCTGGGATTCACCGCCGTAATATTGGCCAAAGCCATCGCGGTACTGTTGGCAGGCGGTGCGGAGGGTTTGCTCATCCAAGATGTAGAGGGGAGAGCCATAGGTTTGCACCAGATCCACCAGATCACAGCCCCCTAGGGTGAGATGGTCTTGCCCATTCACGCCAGCGGTGAGGGGAAAAATCGCTTGATTGGGGGCAGTGTCGGGGCTGGCTAAATATTGGTTGCCCGTGAGGACGGTGGGGTTGAGTTCGGTAGCTAACATCAGCAATCGTGAGGAATTTTGAGGGGGTTAACCCATCCAGTGTACAATCTTCCCTCGTGACTTTCCCCAACCTACGGATGCAACCTGTCACCATCACCGATCTCGCAGCGGTGGTGGCATTGGATCATCAACGTTTAGGGGGGATGTGGGGGTTAGAGAGCTACCGGCGGGAAATTGATAGCCCCAATAGTGAGCTATGGATCCTGTTGCCCACCGTTGCTGATCCGGAAACGCCCGCGCTGATCGGACTAGGTTGCTTTTGGGCGATTTTAGAAGAAGCCCACATCACCCTATTGATGATCCATCCCGACTATCACCGTCAGGGCTTGGGGCAATTGTTATTGTGGCAACTGCTGGCCCAGGCGACCCGACGGGGCCAGGAACGGGCCACGCTGGAGGTGCGGGCTAGTAATGGGGGGGCGATCGCCCTCTATGAAAAATTCGGCTTTACCCAAATCGGCCGCCGCAAGGGCTATTATCCCGAAACCGGTGAAGATGCGTTAATTTTTTGGCTCCAAGGCTTGCATCAGCCCGAGTTTGCCCTAAAATTAGACCTTTGGAAGGCCCAAGTCACCCAGCACATTGCTCACCACGGCTGGCAGTTATCTCCCTTCGCTGCGCTGATCCCGCCCCCATTTTCAACCTAATCCCTAGCCTTAATCGGCCCAATTTTCAAGGCGAAAACCGCACCAAACTGATTCTGATTCACCGATCCCACCAATTGGCCAGGGATTAAAATCGCTGTGCTAGAATGGGCAGACAATGGGCCAGCAACAGGTGATAGAGCATTATGTTTGAACGCTTCACAGAAAAAGCTATTAAGGTGATTATGCTCGCCCAAGAGGAAGCCCGTCGCCTCGGACATAACTTCGTGGGGACGGAGCAGATTCTTCTTGGGCTGATTGGGGAAGGCACAGGCGTTGCCGCCAAAGTGCTGAAATCCATGGGGGTCAACCTTAAGGACGCAAGGATCGAAGTTGAAAAAATTATCGGGCGTGGATCGGGATTTGTCGCCGTTGAGATCCCCTTTACCCCCCGTGCTAAACGGGTTTTAGAGCTTTCCCTCGAAGAGGCTCGCCAGTTGGGCCACAACTACATCGGCACGGAGCATCTGCTTCTGGGGCTGATCCGGGAAGGGGAAGGCGTGGCGGCGCGGGTCTTGGAAAATCTGGGGGTTGATCTGTCCAAGGTTCGCACCCAAGTGATTCGGATGTTGGGGGAAACTGCCGAAGTTTCCGCCGGCCCGGGCCAAGGGGGACGCACCAAAACCCCTACCCTGGACGAATTTGGCTCCAACCTCACGAATCTTGCCAAGGAAGGTAAGCTCGACCCTGTTGTGGGCCGCCAAAAAGAAATTGAGCGGGTGATCCAGATCCTGGGTCGCCGCACCAAAAATAACCCGGTGTTGATCGGGGAGCCGGGGGTGGGCAAAACGGCGATCGCCGAAGGTTTGGCCCAACGGATTTCTAACCAAGATATCCCCGACATCCTCGAAGATAAGCGCGTTGTCACCCTGGATATTGGCCTGCTGGTTGCGGGGACGAAATACCGGGGGGAATTTGAGGAGCGCCTTAAAAAAATCATGGATGAGATCCGTTCCGCCGGGAATGTGATCCTCGTGATTGATGAAGTCCACACCCTCATCGGGGCAGGGGCAGCGGAGGGGGCGATCGATGCCGCCAACATCCTCAAGCCCGCTTTAGCACGGGGTGAACTGCAATGTATCGGTGCGACCACCTTGGATGAATACCGCAAACACATCGAGCGGGATGCTGCCCTAGAGCGGCGGTTCCAGCCGGTGATGGTGGGTGAACCCAGCGTTGAGGAAACCATTGAAATCCTCTTTGGTTTGCGGGAACGGTACGAACAGCACCACAAGCTGAAAATTTTAGATGAGGCCCTGGAAGCAGCGGCGAAACTGTCCGATCGCTATATTAGCGATCGCTACCTGCCCGACAAGGCGATCGACCTCATCGACGAAGCCGGTTCCCGGGTGCGCCTGATGAATTCCCAACTGCCCCCCGCAGCGAAGGAACTGGATAAGGAACTGCGCCAAGTCCTGAAGCAGAAAGATGATGCAGTCCGCGCCCAGGACTTTGATCAAGCTGGGGAATTGCGCGATCGGGAAATGGAAATCAAGGCCGAAATCCGCACCATTGCCGCCGCCAAAAAAGAAGAAGGTAGCAATAGCGAGGAAGGCCCCGCCGTCGATTCGGAGGAAATTGCCCACATCGTCGCTTCCTGGACTGGGGTTCCCGTCAACAAACTGACGGAATCGGAATCGGAAAAACTGCTCCACATGGAGGACACGCTCCACCAGCGGCTGATTGGCCAGGAAGAAGCTGTCCGCGCCGTTTCCCGCGCCATCCGTCGCGCCCGCGTTGGGTTGAAAAACCCCAACCGGCCCATTGCCAGCTTTATCTTCTCTGGCCCTACCGGCGTAGGTAAAACGGAGTTAACCAAATCCTTAGCGGCCTACTTCTTCGGCTCTGAAGAAGCAATGATCCGCCTGGATATGTCCGAATACATGGAGCGGCACACGGTTTCCAAACTGATCGGCTCCCCTCCGGGTTATGTGGGCTACAACGAAGGCGGCCAACTCACCGAAGCCGTCCGCCGTCGTCCCTATACCGTCGTACTGTTTGACGAAATCGAGAAGGCGCACCCCGATGTTTTCAATATGTTGCTGCAAATCCTCGAAGATGGGCGGCTCACCGATGCCAAGGGGCGCACTGTAGATTTCAAAAACACGCTGTTGATCATGACCTCGAACATTGGTTCTAAGGTAATTGAGAAAGGCGGCGGCGGTTTAGGGTTTGAATTGGAAGATGATCAAAACGAAGCCCAATATAACCGGATTCGTTCCCTGGTGAATGAGGAACTGAAGCAATACTTCCGCCCGGAATTCCTCAACCGTCTCGATGAGATCATCGTTTTCCGTCAACTCAGCAAGCCGGAGGTGAAGGAGATCGCCGATATTCTCCTCAAAGAGGTATTCAAACGCCTCACCGAGAAGGAAATCAGCCTCGACGTTACCGAGAAGTTTAAGGAGCGTCTGGTGGAAGAGGGCTATAACCCCAGTTATGGGGCGCGGCCCTTACGCCGGGCAATTATGCGCCTCTTGGAGGATGTGTTAGCCGAAGAAATTCTCTCCGGTCGCCTCAAGGGTGGCGATGCTGCCCAGGTGGATATCGACGAGGAAAATAAGGTAGTTATTTCTCCCCAAGATAGTCAGCGCATTTTACTAGAGAAAAACTAAGGTTGGTCTAGCCTGTTGCCTAACCCCTGGGTTCCCCCCAGGGGTTTTTCGTGGCTTGTTGTTGATGGGGGTCGCTTAAGGCTGATCAAAAAAATGTCGGTAATAATGCAGCAAATGATCGCTGTAGAATAGAAGAGCTAACTGCCCAACCTCTGTATGAGTGAGACCGTCTACATAGAAACCAGTATCATTTCCAGAAAAAGCTGGTTCAGATTAGTTTTGATGCCGGATACGAGTTACCTACAATTTGTACACCCTATGAACTCATGGGAGATTAGCAATGTGGAGAGATGAGATTTTAGAGGAAATCTATAAAATCCGAGAAGAACACGCAAAAGCATTCAATTACGATTTGAAAGCTATTTGTGATGACTTGCGGAAACGACAAGCAGCAAGTGGCAGAAAAATGATTTCAAAACCTCTTCAACAACCGCGCCAGCCGTATAACAAGTTGCTGCACCCGACCGTTGAAAGGTGATTAAAATTTGAAGAGCGAGAAGAATGGATATAGGCTCCCTCGATAAATTCACAGGCGGGCTTTGTTTCGGGTATTGCCAAAAAATCCGTTAATGTCAGTTTGGCGATGGGCAATGTGGATAGTTCAGCCATGATCCGGTGATCCCCCTAGAGTGATGAAAATCAACAGACTTGGCCTATTTTAGCGGATCGGCTATGAACCCGATGGTTGGGGCGATGGGGTTG
>RECT01000379.1 GCA_007693875.1 Spirulina sp. DLM2.Bin59 | reverse complement strand
CCGCCCCCCTATGTTGATCCCCCCCCGGTAGCGCAACCGGTGGCGGCGGCCCCCGCGCCCACCGAAACCGTTTTTGTGGATGGGCCTGAGGCGATCGCCTCACCAATCGATGCAGATTTCCATAACATTCAACTGACCATTGCCCTGCTTGAGGATAGTTTTGTCCGTCGCCGTGATGAACCCATTCTGATTTCCGGCCATGTCAACGCCCTCAACCCCCACCAGCCCAATCCCCTCGATCAGGGCTTTGATGGGGTATTGCGCTATGAATTGCGGGATCCCCAAAGCTTTGATCTGCTTTTAAATGTTGAGCAGCCCCTCAGTGATGCGACAATCCCCTTGGTGTTTAACTATTTGCTGGATGTCCCCACGGCCTACGCCACCCGGCTGATTCTCGGTGAGGTGATTCTCGAAGTCTTCACCCAACAGCAGGGGCAACTGCTCCCCTATAAACTCACCAGCCAGAGTTTTTCGATCACGGCTAGTTTAGAGGAACTCCTCGATACCGTTACCCAGGTTCCCATACCGGAACCGGAGCCCATGCCCGATGTCCAACTACCGCCGACCCAATCTGTGGATTTGGGCGATCCTTGGGCCCCCCCTGGGCAGACAGAGCAAGCCACCGCTCTGCCACCACGCCTCAAACGTCCCCCCTTCCAACAACGCAAACCCCTCACTCTGCCCAGTTTTGGCAATCCTCCCCCTCAAAAGCCCTCCTTGGAGCGGAGTCTATGGGACGACAACCCGGAGGAACCGCCCCCAGCTCCTGCGTTAACCCCCAGTCCTGAACCAGAGTTGCCGCCCTCGATCCTGTCCATCCTTTCTGAAGATGAAGGGCCGCCTCCGCCGTTAACAACGACGGAGGAGGATTGGTTGGGGTTAACGTTTTGGCCAGAATCCTCCGAGCCAATTCCGCCCATTACGCCACCGCCTCCCCCCCTTGAATCCCGATCAGGGCCCGCCACCCTGGCTGAGGTCGATGACTCTGCGGCTGATCTCGATGGGGACGAGTTCCTTGGCGACGATGGGCTGGCAGAGGAGTTGAAGGATCATGGCGAAGGTTGGGAAGCTGGGCCACTACCGGAAGCGAAGGCCAACGATCCTGAAGCCAATGGTTGGCTCAAGGCTGTGGATCCTGCGGATCAAGCGGTGGATGCCGCGTTTGCTCAACTTCCCCTTCAGGATCGGTTTTGGCAGCAAATTAATGATTTTGCCCAGGAGGGGCGTGATCTGGGGTTAGATCCTGAGGCGACGGCAGAGGAATCGGCTCAGTTTAGCCCTTGGGTGGATGTGGGGGAAGGCCTGGAGGCGGAATTTACCGCTACACCCCCCGGTGAGCTTGCCCCAGACGTGAACCCTGAGCTTGACCAGGAACCTGAACCCACAGCACCTCTCCAATGGGATGCGGTAGAGCAGGCGTTAAGTGCCATTGGCGATGACCCGGCCGACAATGCCACCGGTTGGCATCGGGAGGATTGGCCGATTCAGGAATTTGTGGTGGATGATGAGGAGGAGGCAGAATCGCCGCCCCCAAGACAGGGCATCACTCGTATGCAAAAAGGCTATGACACCTCCGGGCTACCCTACCCGAAGGAATTACTCCACCGTGGGGAAGATCAACCCGCCACTGCCCCAGTTTTCCAGGAATTAACTGCCGTGGCCGCTCCGATTTTGGGGGTGCAGGCGGGGGAACTAACGGCGGGGGAAATGATTTTGGTGAAAATTAAGCTGCCTCCCCAGGAGGGAACGTTTTATGTGAAGCTCTGGGTGCAGGATCGGGAAACGCGGCAGTTACTCGATGGGCCGCGATCGTTTATTGAGTTTACGCCCAATAGTGCTGGGGATCTGGAAACGATGACGCAACTGATTGTCCCCTTGGGGACGCAATCAGTGCGGTTTGAGGCGGTGACGATCAATGTGACGACGCAACAGGAAAGCCATAAGACCCAGTGCGATCGCACTGTCATCCCTCCCAATCTTCAAGGCTTCAATCCTCAGGAATTGCTTTGAACTGCGGTGGAGGGATTGGGTTTCGCGGGTTTAGGGTTCCGATGATTCTGCCTGTGGGGGTTGATCCTCACCGTCGGGGGTTACTTCAACGGTAATGGCGTTGTCTGGCTGAGGTTCGGGGATTTCAGGCTCTGGCTCCATGGGAGCTATTTCTGGCTCGACGGCTAAAACATCGGGGGTGGGCTCTGGCATCGCTTGATCCACTGGGGCAACGGTTGGCTCCACTGGATCCGCCAGATCTTCAGATTCCGGGGATTCCGGGGATTCCGGGGGGGTAGGTTCGGGGACGATAGACCCACTATTGTGAATAGCGGGTAATAACCCTCGGACGGGTAAGCCTACATTGAGGAAATCCTGACGGATCTGCTCGACGGGATAATCTGCTGTAGCGGTGAATTTTGCCTCACGGGTGAGTAATAACCCCGCTGTACTCGCGCTCACCTGTACCATGCCATTGGCACAAAAAAGGGCGATCGCCCCCAGCCCCAACCCCAAAACATGGTTAGGAACCGGTGTAACCGCCTGGGCCAGGGGGGCAAACCCGTAAACTTGCCCCACTAACCAGATCATCGGCAGGGCAATGAGCACCGCCAGGGGGCCAGTGAGCTTACCCTTAATGCGCGTCAACCATTGCCGCTGTACCAGCGTTAACTGGCTCGGCTGCAACACCGCCCCCCAAATCCCAAAGGGATTAACCGGGCGCGTCCATTGCAGCCACACCCAAGGCACTACCGCCACCGTCACCAACAGGAAAATTTCCACGGTGACGGGTAAAATGGGCTGTCCCGCCGCCACCCCCAACCACGCCACCCAGAGCCACAGGGGCAGGGTCGCAAAACTCGTTAAATGGAGCCAAAGGTAGGGGTCACGACGAAACATAAGTAGGAAGTAGGAAGTGGGAAGTAGGAAGTGAGGGAGAATGCTAAATTTCACTCTCGCCGCTTTCCTCGGTTTACACCAGGGACAGGGTGCGTCGCTTCATGGTCATTTGATAGGCCTCAATGCGATCGCCTTCCTGCCAATCATTGAATTTATCCGTGCCAATGCCGCATTCATAGCCCGCATTGACTTCCCGGACATCTTCTTTCATCCGCTTCAGGGAATCCAGCACGCCGTTATAGAGTACTGTATCGCCCCGCAGCACACGGATGCGACGGTTCCGCATTACCTTGCCCGACAGGACATAGCAACCGGCCACGGAGCCTTTGCCCACCGGGAACACCGCCCGCACTTCCACAATACCGAGGTGTTCTTCCACTTCTTCCGGTTCCAGCAGACCTTCCATGGCCCCCTGAACATCGTCGAGGAGGTTGTAGATAATCGTGTATTCCCGAATATCCACCCCTTCGCGATCGGCGGCATTGGCCGCCCCGGAAGCAAGATCGGTGTTGAAGCCGATAATCACCGCCCCAGAAGCAGCGGCCAGATCCACATCGGTTTCGCTGATTTCCCCCGGAGCTGCCAAGAGCATCCGGATTTGTACCTCGTTTTGGGGCAGTTTTTCCAGGGAGGCAACGATCGCCTCCACAGAACCCTGCACATCCGCCTTGAGGATCAAATTCAGTTCCTTCAGTCGCCCTTCTTGGGCCTGAGCGGAAATACTGCTCAACGTGACGCGGCGGGACATGGCCTGTTGGAGACGGTTTTCCCGACGCTCGGCGGCGCGGGTATCCGCCACGGCCCGAGCTTCTTTCTCCGTGGGGTAGACCCCAAACTCATCCCCGGCGGAGGGGACATCATTCATCCCCAAAATTTCCACCGCAAAGGAAGGCGTGGCCTGTTCGACGCGATCGCCCCGATCATCCACCATCGCCCGGATTTTACCCAGGGAGGCCCCTGCCACAATACAATCCCCAACCCGGAGCGTCCCGTTTTGGATCAACAGCGTCGCCACCGGCCCACGGGATTTATCGAGGTGAGCTTCAATCACCGTCCCCTTCGCCGAGCGGTTCGGGTTCGCGGACAGTTCTTCCATTTCCGACACCAGCAGGATCATCTCCAGCAACGTATCGAGGTTTTCCCCCTTAATGGCACTGACGGGAACCATGATCGTTTCACCGCCCCATTCTTCCGGGACAAGACCCTGCTCAGTGAGTTCCTGCTTAATGCGATCGGGTTCCGCTTCCGGTTTATCCACCTTGTTGATGGCCACGATCAACGGCACACCCGCCGCCTTCGCATGGCTAATGGCCTCCCGAGTCTGGGGCTGTACCCCATCATCGGCAGCCACCACCAGAATGGCAATATCGGTAACTTTCGTACCCCGGGCCCGCATCGCCGTAAAGGCCTCGTGACCCGGCGTATCCAGGAACACCACCTGCTGAATCTTGCCCCCATGGTCTACATCCACATGGTACGCACCAATATGCTGGGTAATGCCACCGGCTTCCCCTTGGGCCACCTTCGTTTTGCGAATCGAATCCAACAGCGTCGTTTTCCCATGGTCGACGTGGCCCATGATTGTCACCACCGGTGGCCGCAATTGGAGATTCTCCAAATCCGTCAATTCCAGCATCTCGCTCTTGGTTGCCGCCGATTCTTTCTCCGGCGTATCCACCTCAATCCCCAGTTCCTCGATCACCTTCGTACAGGTTTCCATATCCAGGGTTTGGGTGATATTGATGGCGATTCCCTTCGTAAAGAGGTTGCGAATAATTTCCGTCTCTGGGATTTTAACCAGCTCCGAAAGCTCCCGCATGCTCATACTGCCGGTGAGCGTCACAATCTCAGGGGTTTTCGCCACCACTTTTTGATCGCGAGTATTACGACCGCTGGCGGCAGCCTGATCGCCTCGACCCTCCTTGCTAGGCCGGCTCGGTTTGCGGCCCTTGGGCATGGGAGGGCTGCTGGTGGGCTTCGGTTGATTGGGCTTCGGTGGCCGAGCAATGGAAATGCTCACAGCAGTGGGTTCTTCTTCCACATTCTGCTGATCAATGTCGAAATCTTCATCATCTTCGATGAGGAGGGGTTTACGTTTACCCTTAGCCCCAGCCTTAGCCTTGACGGCCTTAGCTTTATCGGGATTATCCTCTTCCTCATCTTCCCATTCCTTGCCTTTGCGGACATTGGTGGGACGCTTGGGTTTCGCCTGGGGCCGTTCTGGCGGGGCGAGGAGGGTTTTCGCCGGAGCATCATCAAGGGTGAGGGTTTCATCCTCATCATCAAGATCCGGGTTTTCTGGTTTGGCCTTGGGCTTCACCAACTGCACCACATCCGCTTTTTTGAGGCGGGGCGGTTGTGCTAACGCCGGAACTGATGGGGTACTGCCGTCCCCATTGGGTCGCCGCGACTCCCGTTTTGGGGCGCCGGATTTCACCGGTTTAGCCGTAGGGGTAGCGGAGCCCGGGGCTTCGGTTCCCGGGGTACGGGCCACCTTGTTTTTCCGGGGCCGGGGCGGGGGAGAAAGGAGTTCGAGAGAACTTTCTTCCTCCGGTGGG
>RECT01000378.1 GCA_007693875.1 Spirulina sp. DLM2.Bin59 | reverse complement strand
TCGCCTTTGCCCTCATTCAAGGGATTTATCGCTGGCAAAAAACCCCCAAACCCCGCCCCTTTATCGAGTTGGCCTATGGTTATCTCCCCCTAGTGTTAGGGGCAAATTTAGCCCATTACCTGGATTTAGGCTTAGGGGAAGCGGGGCGAATTTTACCCGTCACCTTCGCGACCTTTGGCATGGCGGGTAATCTGCCGGTGATGGTGGCTGATCCGGCGGTGATTGTGTTTTTGCAGGGGGTGACGTTGCTGGCGGGGTTGTTGTTTTCGGTGATTTTGACCCAAAAAATTGCCAAACAAGCTTGGCGGCTTTTGGTTCCTCAGCATCTGAGTGCGATCGCCCTCACCTTCAGCCTCTGGACGCTCATTCTTCCCTAACGGTAACAAAGACTACCACTGACCATCACCAAAAAGCCAACACACCTTAATATGGCGAGACAAGTGCGGATTAAATGCGTTAGAACAGGTCTGAAGTCCGTATTTTCATGTCTCTCCTGATCGCGCCATAGCAAACTGAATCACCCCTTGACTGAGACGAATGCCTGATTTTTGCATTCGTTGAATCGCGGTTGCCATTGAATCCAGTTGACCATCTTGTTTGGCTTTGAGTAGTAGCCCAATACTTCCCGTTAGTTTGAGTTGACTGAGGCGGGCAACTCGTCGCCCTGCTTTTTCATCAATACAAACGGTTTCAATTTGGCGGTTGAGTGCGGTTTGAATGACAGAAGCTTCACCGCGATCTAGAGTATTCAGAAGATAAGGGGCAATGTTGATCGGCTCAGATTGAACCTCTAACCAAGTCGCTTGATTAAAGGCTTGAGTTCCTAGGCGATCGCCCCCACCGGAACGAATTTCTTGGGCCACTTCATAGGGAACAATGGTTTGCAATTGTAAGTTGTTAAGCAAGGTTAGATCGCCTGTCGCTGCCACAATTGCAATGAGTGGCGAGGTATTGGTGACAATGGTTTTTCGCACGGTGTTAAGCATGATCAAGATCTGCGCTTAATTCGTCTTCTTCCAGGTCGATCACAGCAACACCATAATCAGCAAGTTTCAGCAAAAAGGTGACGCGATCGCAGGGGATCAGACTTGCGGCTAAACCGGAGGATAATCGCCCCAATTCAAAGAGTTTAACGGCCATTGCCCATCGCGCTTCTTCTTCAAAGCGATCGCGGTTGACTTGGAGGGCATCGGGGAGGGTGTCTTGGTAGGTAATGGTGAAACTGTTCATGATGGCAATACCGTTAAAGTTGAGTGCAAATTGTGTCAGCGAGGGGGTGGTTTGGTTGATGCGGTTTGGAGCGGATTGAAGGGCGCAAGCATTGCGCCCACATTAGGCTAGAGGCGGGAGCGGATCGCGTCACCGAGGGGGTGTTGGCGGAGGCGGGTGTCGGGGAGGCCGGCGGCGAGGGCGGTTTGGTAGAAGTTGATGACATTATTTAAAACAGTTTGGGTGTCAAGGTGATCTTTTCCCAAGTTGTCCCAAAAAATTTCTAATATTTCTAAAAATAGAGGTTCAGCTTCTGAGTATTTTTGCTGATTACGATACAGAGATAATAAACCTTCGGTAGTCCGTAATACATGAGGATGCTGTTTGGATAAATTTGCATGACCAATATCTAATGCTTTAATGAAAAAGTATTCTGCATCCTGATATCTTTCTTGTCTTTTAGATAGTAATGCAAAATTATTGAATAGCGTGAAAAAATCAGGATGATTGGGACGCAATGTATTTTTGAAAATATCAAGTACTTTCTTGTAGAAAAAATCAGACTTTTTATATTGATTTTTTTCTAGGTATAGCTGAGCTAAATTATTTAAGTATGTAGCCAACTGCCTATTCTCATGCTGGCTAATGTCTTTTCGCGCCTCCTCAATTTCCTTCGCCTCTATATACAACTTCTCTGCCCTACTATATTCTTTCTGAGATAGATAAACATTAGCCAGATTATTAATATAAATTCCCAGATCTGGATCATCGCTTGATAGATTATGTCGAGCTATGTTTTCAACTTTTAACAGAATCAATTCAGCATCTTTATGTTTTTCCATTTCCCAGTAAACTAGCCCTAAGTTATTGAGATGGGAGCATACCTGAGGATCACTAGGAGATAACACTTTTGCGTCAATAGATAAAGCTTCAAGGTATCGCTTTTCTGCAACTTTATATCTCCCCTGTAGCCGATATAATTCGGCAAGATTATTAATTGCACAGGCTGTATCTTTATGACAATTTCCGAATCTTATTCGTGCTTTTTTTACACCTTTGATATACCAATGTTCTGCCATATCATAACCCTGTTCTGAAGGTTCTGCCATATTATAATCCTGTTCTGTATGATATAAAGCAATGGAGCCAAAAACATCCACTAAATCCTCATCCACAACCCACGGTAGCAAGTTTGTCGCTACCTCCTCCAAATGGGGAATCCAGGGGGCAAACTCTTTTACCTGTGCCATTGTCAATATTTGAGGAAGTTTTTTCCCTTCTCTCACAATCATTCCTGCTACTACTCGTTTTAATCCATTGGCTTCAGTAGATAACTTTACAATCAAACGCTCCTGCACAAACTGCCGCACTATAGGATGCAACTTTACTTGATCTTTAGTTTTGCGCTCCAATAAACTCAAATTGACTAGCTGCTTCAGGGGTTCATGCCAGTTTTTTTGCCATTCTGCTGATAGCGGAATTGGTGCAGCCCCAAATAAACCTAAAGAGATTGCCAATCTTCTTGCCTCGTCTGATTGCAACCGCCCCCAACTCAACACCAACGCCGCCTTAATCCCGTGGGGATAGGTCATCTCTTCCGGCTTCTCTGCTAAAGATTCATGGGTTAAATTCAACTCGTTCAGATAATCCCCAATCGTCAAAAACGGATCTAAAGCCAAATATCGCCCCGCCAACTCCAACCCCAAAGGCAACCCCCCAAACCACCGCAACAACCCCTCCACCGCGTCCGGTTCCGCCTCCAATCGCGCCGGGTCAATATAACTCGCCAACAACTCCCGCGCCGCCCCATCCGAAAGCTGATCCAATGGGTAATGTTCCACCCCTGACCACCGCTCCTGTGTCGTCCATAACATCCGAAATCGTCCACCCGGCCGAAACATCGCCAACTTCGCCCTGTCCCGGTTCCGTACCACATCATCCAACACCACCAACACCGCCCCCGCCTGCGGCCAATGCTGCCAACAATAGGCGATCCGGTCTTCTAGCGTGGGTAACTCCTTCGGAATGTCTGCGCCTAACTCCGTCTGACAAAACAGTATCAACTGCTCCCCTGGATTCCCTGCCGCCATATCCAACCACACCACCCCGCCGGGAAAATTCCCTGCTTCATACTGCTGGTTCGCCCACTGCCAAGCCAACTCCGTTTTCCCTAGCCCCCCCATCCCCTTCAAATACACCGCCCCGTGTGCCGCCATCAAATCACTCACCTCCTGCATCGCCACATCCCGCCCCACAAACTTCGGAACCGTGCGACGGTAGCGAGAGAGATTCGTCGGTGTGCCAGTCGAGGGGGGATCTACTGGTTGAGGACTTGGCGGGTTTTCGGGTGCTGGGGTTGGCTCATCCAAATCTGCCACGGCCTCCCAATCTGTCACCTCCACAGCTTTACAGAGGGAAACAAAAGTCCCATGATCAATCCTTTTTCCAGCCCGAAACCGCTTAAGGGTGGCTAATGTCGTGAAAGCTAGTTCATACCATGCTGATTCTGTGGCGTTCCAACCCTTCCGTTTGCGGGCTGCTTCGATTGTTGCTTTGCCTGACGGGGAGAGGGCAATGGTCACCATAGGTTCTGAGCCATGAGTTTTGATTCTCTGGTTCAATTTTGGCTCAATTTTGGCTCAATTGGGAATTGAACGAAAAATGCCCCTGAACTGAACCAGAACCCAGCATTTCCCCCACCACAATAAATGTATTGAACTCAACCATTTTAACGATGAACCCAACCACCGAAACCTTACCCCTCGCTCCGATTCAACCCATTGACCCTAACCGCCTTGTTGAGCATGAATCACCCACAGCACTAATCTTGGCTACTGGGGTTTTCCTGTATTTAGTGATCAATGCGATCGCCCAACTGTTTCAGGTGATCTCTACCGTCAACAAGCCAGATTAAGCCCTTCTCACCCTTGATGCTCCCAAAACCCCTTGGGGGCCTAAGGGCGCGAATGTTGTGAACCGACCGCCGCCCCAAGGTTGGGGAAGCCCGCAGCCGTCAACTTTGCCAATAACCCCGTTAAAACCCGCCGCACCATCAGCGGCCCTTCATAGACCCAGCCGGTATAAACCTGGACAAGACTGGCCCCGGCGGTGATTTTTTCCCAGGCATCCTCGGCGGTAAAAATGCCCCCCACGCCGATGATCGGTAATGTGCCATCGGTGGCCTGCCACAGTAATCGGATCACCTCGGTGGAGCGCGATCGCACCGGCTCCCCACTCACCCCCCCCGCTTCTGTGGCCATCCCTGGGGTTTGTAGGCCATCACGGCGGATCGTCGTATTGGTGGCGATAATCCCCGCCAGGCCGTACTCCTGAGCCAGGGCAACCACCGTTAAAATTTCCCCATCGGTTAAATCCGGGGCAATTTTCACCAACAGCGGTTTTTGCGCCGTATTTGCCTCCTGGAGCGTGGCGAGGATGGGGGCCAGTTGCTCCCGGGCTTGGAGCGATCGCAATCCCGGTGTATTGGGAGAACTGACATTGACCACAAAGTAATCCCCCCAAGCCTTTAACCGTTCAAAGCTGCCAAGATAGTCCGCTGCGGCTTCCGGTAAAGGGGTAATTTTCGATTTTCCCAAATTAATCCCGACGGGGATCCTGATGGGGGTTCGGCGTTGGGCTAATCGGGCTTGGAGGCGATCGCTCCCCTCATTATTGAACCCCATGCGATTGAGGACAGCGCGATCGCGCACCAATCGGAACAAACGGGGCTGAGGGTTGCCCGGTTGGGCGTGGTATGTCACCGTCCCCAACTCCGTAAACCCAAACCCCAAGGATTCCCACAGTCCCGCCGCCACGCCATCCTTATCAAACCCCGCCGCCAACCCCACCGGGTTCGGGAACTCCACCCCCCAAAGGGTTTGGGAGAGGCGAGGATCGCGCAACCGACAGAGGCGATCGATTTGGGGAATCAGGCCAGCGGGACGGGTGGCATCGAGCCAAGCCATTAACCCGAGGCTCTGGTGATGGAGATGTTCCGCATCCCCCAACACCCCGGAGAACAACAGCGGCCGCAGTCCATTGCGATACCAATCCATCCCTAACCCCCCAGCCGTTGCTGATAACTCAACACCGTATTTTCTAACAACATGGCCACCGTCATCGGGCCAATCCCCCCCGGCACGGGGGTAATCGCCCCGGCCACAGTCGCCACTGATTCATAGTCCACATCCCCCACGAGGCGAGCTTTCCCCGTCTCCCCATTGACGACGCGATTAATACCCACATCCACCACCACTGC
>RECT01000319.1 GCA_007693875.1 Spirulina sp. DLM2.Bin59 | reverse complement strand
CCCCGACGGATGCGGCTGTGGTGGATTTGGGCCAAATGGCAAATGATCAACACCAGCGATCGCGCCTCCTCAATATCCAGCTTTTTCCGCCCCCCGGAACTCTTGCGCTGGGGATTGGCTTGGCGCAACCGCCAAAGGGCAACGCGATCGCTAATCACCCCCATTAACCCCAAATCCTGAGCCGCCTTCAGCATCGCCTCCGACCCTGCCCCCGTCAACGTCTCCAACGCCAACAGCAACAGATCTAAATGGGTTTTCATGTTTTCCAACTCACCCCCCGCCAAATCCCGGCGCAGGGTCAAATCGGCAGTTGAGGGGACGACAGGAGGCTTCACTTCACAGCACCATCTAGAGAGAAATCCAACGGGGACTAGCCCCAAGACAAGAAATCACGAAAATCCCATGTCAATGGCAAGAGACCTAGGTTTCAATGGTATAGTTTCATTAACATCAGCGGTGATAATCACGCGCGATAGGGCCAGTTCAAGGGGCGTTGCACCATCCAGACCGCAATGCTCTACCTTCTGAGTCTTCATGGATTCGATGGTCAAACCCTGGATTTCCCATCCGCGCCCGTAGGATGGGAATCCGGTCAGTTATTCAGCATAATTGTACGGCATGATAGTCCTCAATCCCGTTTTTAGGCCGCTCTTCTGTTCCTGCTGGCCACCTAGCCATTCCATCGGAGCGAATTCATGAGTCAGGCAAGCTCAAAGAAATTGAAGTTAATGGTGGTTGACGATGAACCGGACAACCTCGACTTGCTTTTTCGCACGTTTCGACGGGATTTCAAGGTGTTCAAAGCCGATGGAGCCGTTGCCGCCCTGGAGATTCTCGATACCGAAGGGGAGATGGCGGTGATCATTTCCGACCAACGGATGCCGGTGATGAATGGGACGGAGTTCCTCAGTAAAACCGTCGATCGCTTTCCCGAAACGATCCGGATCCTGCTCACCGGTTATACCGATGTGGAGGATCTCGTCGATGCTATCAACTCCGGGAAGGTGTTTAAATACATCACCAAACCCTGGAACCCTGAAAACCTCAAGGCGGTGGTACAGCAGGCTTCGGAAACCTACCATGTCCTCAAGCAGCGCACCAATGAACTGCGGCGGGCATTGCGGCGGGAAGAAATCCTCAACGTCGTCACCAGCAGTATTCGGGAATCCCTCGATTATCAAAATATGCTGCGGGTGATTGCCAAAACCATCGGTGAAAATTTTGGGGCGACGATTACGGTGCTCCGGCCGGTGGAGGGGGGGAACTTGCTCGAAGAAGCCTACGCCTACCCCGATGGGGCGATCGCCACCCCCGAAGCCCAAGCCCTGATCACCCAAGTGGTGGCCACCGCCCAAACCCAACACCTCGAAACCGAAGGCGGCGCGGCGGAATTGGTCGTTCCCCTGACGGTGCAGCAGCAACTCCTGGCGGTGCTCTACCTCAGCCACCAAGACGGCGATCAGGCCCTGATCAAGAGCGAAATTCAACTGTTGGAATCCGTCGCGGAGCAGGCGGCGATCGCCATCTCCCAAGCCCGTCTCTACCACCGCACCCAGCAACAGGCGGAGAAAATGCGGGCCGAACTAGAAGTGGCCCGGCAAATTCAGCGCAACCTACTGCGGCAAAGTTGGGGGGACACCGGCAGCGTCACAGTCCAGGCCAGTTGTTACCCAGCGCGGGAAGTGGGGGGAGACTTCTTTGAAGTCTACGTTCACCCCCAAGGGGATGTCTGGGTGGCGGTGGGGGATGTATCCGGCAAGGGCGTACCGGCGGCCCTGTTCATGACCAGCGCGATTTCGATTCTGCGGCGGGAACTCTCCCAGGAAATTTCCCCGGAACCGGAAACCGTCCTGAAAAACCTCAATCAGACGATGAACGAGGATCTTTTTAGTACCAACTGTTTTATTACAATGGTCATTGCCCGCTACCGACCGGGCGATCGCGTCCTCGTCTATGCCAACGCTGGTCACATCTACCCCATGGTCTGGTCTCACCCTGATGTCCATCCGGATAATCCCAGCCTCGAACCCCGTTACCTTAAAGACCGGGGTATTCCCGTAGGGATTTTGCCCCAGTGGAGGGGTAAAGTAGGAGAAGTCACCCTCAATCCGGGGGATATCTTCCTACTCACCAGTGACGGCATTACCGAGGCTACCGTGGCCCATACTGCCAGCCCTGATCCTGAGCATCACAGTGAAATGTTGATGCAAGAAGGGCTGTGGTCACTGATTCAGCAAACCCCCAACACCTTTAATCTTGATACTCTCTTGCAGTGCTTCCGTGAATACACTATCCAAGTTCAAGAAGACGACCAAACCATGCTCTCTTTGGAGGTTCTGTAACCCATGAAGACAGAACTACACATTCCCAGTGATTTAAAATTCCTCACCATCGTTGAGCGATGGCTCTTGGATTGTCTCGAATTGGAACTGGGGGATTCTGTGGAATGGCCCAGGCAATCCAACCGCCTCCGGTTGGCCCTGGTGGAAGCCTATTCCAACGTCGTGCGCCATGCCCACCGGGAGCAGTCCCAAATCCCCGTCCTGTTGCGGTTGGAATTGAAGGACCGAGATATTGCCTTAGAAATTTGGGATCATGGCACCGGCTACGATTTAGCCACCTACCTGCCCCCCAGTCCCGAAGACCGCCAAGAAGGAGGCTATGGCTGGTTAATCATGAACCGACTCATGGATAAGGTGGAGTATCGGCTACAAGTGAATGGCCAAAACTGCCTAAAACTGGAAACCAGCTTACCGGAACCCCCGGCCAAG
Source organism: Spirulina sp. DLM2.Bin59 (assembly GCA_007693875.1). Taxonomy (GTDB): domain Bacteria; phylum Cyanobacteriota; class Cyanobacteriia; order Cyanobacteriales; family Spirulinaceae; genus Spirulina. The sequence goes on along the minus strand of RECT01000319.1, from coordinate 2,711 downwards.
GTGGCTTCAGCGGATTAATCCGGGGCATTTTTGCTCCGGGATGATCCGGTCTGGGGGGAACCTGAAAAAAAAGCGTAGCGATGGGACACCCAGGGGTTAACATTTACCCAACGGTGTTAACAATTAGCAATATGAAAATCCTCTTCGTTGCCGCAGAAGTGGCCCCCTTGGCAAAAGTTGGGGGGATGGGTGATGTAGTCGGGACACTCCCGAAAATTCTTCGTCAGTTGGGGCATGATGTGCGGGTCTTTATGCCCTACTACGGATTTCTCAACCAGATGTTAGAGATTCCTGAGGAGCCAGTCTGGTGGGGCACTGCCATGTTTCAGAAATTTGCGGTCTATGAGACGCAAATGCTCGACAGTGATGTTCCCCTCTATCTCTTTGGCCACCCTGCCTTTGACCCTCACCGCATTTACTACGGCGAGGATGAGGAATGGCGGTTTACGTTCTTCGCCAACGGGGCGGCAGAGTTTGCTTGGAATTATTGGAAGCCGGATGTCATTCACTGTAATGACTGGCATACGGGGATGATTCCGGTGTGGATGCACGAGACCGAGGATATTAAAACTGTTTTTACGATTCACAATATTGCCTATCAAGGGCCGTGGCGGTGGAAGCTGGAGCAGTTTGCCTGGTGCCCTTGGTATATGCAGGGCCATAACACGATGGCGGCGGCGATCCAGTTTGCGGATATGGTGACGACGGTTTCCCCCACCTATGCCCAACAGATCCAAACCCCCGCCTACGGGGAGCAGCTCAATGGCTTGATGTCCTTTGTGAGTGGGAAGCTGCGGGGGATTCTCAACGGTATTGATCTCGATAGCTATGACCCAGCAAGCGATCGCTACATTGTCGAAAACTTCACCGCTGACACCCTCGATCGCCGGGTGGAAAATAAAATCGCCCTGCAAGAGGAGTTAGGGTTAGAAATTAACCCTGATCTGTTCTTGGTGGGGATGGTGACGCGGCTCGTGGAGCAAAAGGGGATTGACCTGTTAATTCAGGTGATGGATCGATTCTTGGCCTATTCTGATGCGCAGTTTGTGCTGTTGGGGACAGGCGATCGCTACTATGAAACCCAAATGTGGCACTTGGCTTCCCGTTATCCGGGGCGGACTTCGGTGCAGATTCTTTATAACGATGGCCTTTCCCGGCGGATCTATGCGGGGAGCGATGTCTTCCTGATGCCCTCACGGTTTGAACCCTGCGGTATTGCCCAAATGTTGGCGATGCGCTACGGGGCGATTCCGATTGTGCGCAAAACCGGCGGTTTGGTGGATACGGTATCCCACCATGTACCGATGACGGAGGAAGGGACGGGTTATTGCTTCGATCGCTATGAACCCCTCGATTTCTTCACCTCAATGGTGCGGGCTTGGGAAGGGTTCCGTTACAAAGATCGTTGGCACACGCTCCAACAGCGGGCTATGGCTCAGGAGTTTAGCTGGCAAAGCTCCGCTAAGGAATACATCAAGATGTATAAGGAGTTGGTGGGGTTAGATCCCAATGAATTACTGACGGAGGAAAAGGTGGCTTTAGGGATGATTCCCCCGCCCCCTGCTACTCCGGCAGCGGCTCCCAAATCCTTGGTTTAAAGGGTTCTTGTAGAAGGAGTGAGAAGTGAGGAGTGAGAAGTGAGGGAGAACAGTAAACTTCACTCTTTCCTCTCTTCTCTATCCTCTATCCTAAACGTAGGCGGGTTGGGTGAAGGCGCGGCGCAGTTGTTCCCGGCCCAGTTCTAAACTGGTGGGGGAGCAGAGCCAATCGGGATGGCTGGATTTAAGGAAACTTTCGAGGGTTTCGCGGTCGAATAAATGCCACACCGGCGCATCATTGTAGGTGGTGGCGATCGCATAACAATTAGAACTCACGCAATGGAGCGTAAAGGCCAACCCTTCCATACGGGGCATGGTTAAAGTTTGCCCCGGTGCAAGGGCGCGAAATTCCTGAACAACGGCCTTGAGTTGGTCAAAATTTGCCACGAGTAACCCCGGCAGGGTGGTGGGTTGGTGGCGATCGCCATTCACCCAAAGCCAATATTGACGACTGGGATCAATCCCCCGTAACCATTGGGAATGATCATCCAAGCAATAACGCGGGGCCAAGATAAAGGGAGAAGTCATAACGCAACCAGAAAAACGACCAAAACTCGTGAGTTGTCTCAAATGGTAACGAGGGACTCTCTAAAAATGAACGGAACTTTACAAAACTTACCAGAAGTGTTAAGCGGCCACTCTCACGCTGTTATTTAAAACCTGTTGATAATAGCGTTGCAATTGGGCCGTGGCCGCTGACCAACTCCACCGTTCCGCCTCTTCCCGAGCCTTGGCCCGCAGCATTTCCCGTTCTCCCGCCGCCGCTAATAACCGTTGGGTCGCCGTGATTGCCCCCTGGGGATCAGCGGGATCGAAGAGATAACCATTTTCGCCATCGGTAACAATATCGGGAATGCCCCCGGAATTAGCCGCCACCACCGGACAACCCGCCGCCATGGCTTCTAGTAACACTAACCCTAAGGTTTCCGTGCGGGAAGGGAAAACAAAGGCATCCGCCGAAGCAAAGGCCGAAGCCAATTCAATCCCCTGTAAATAGCCGACAAAATGGGTATGGGTTCCGGCAAAATGGCTTTGCAATTGGGCCCGGTAGGGGCCATCCCCCACAATCGCTAACCGGGCCTCTGGAATGGCCGCCAACACCGGTTTAATATT
>RECT01000050.1 GCA_007693875.1 Spirulina sp. DLM2.Bin59 | reverse complement strand
ACAAGTAAACCGCAGAGATAGACTTGATGGTTTTGGCAATCTCAATAGGTGCGGTATTGTGATCAGCCTGCACAAACAGATGAACATGGTCAGGCATCACTTCAATACTATGCAGCAACCACTCGTAGGTCTTACAAACTTCTCCAATGATTCGCTTTAGTTCAATGGCGATCGCGCCCTCAAGCACCTGATGTCGATATTTGGGGCAAAAGATGATGTGGTATCCGAGGCAGTGTTTAGCGTGAGAGGAGGAGAGAACTTGCATGAGAACTTAAAGATTGCGTATATTGACAAAACATATAAAGCTTGTGTTAATCTCAGTGTATCAAGGATTAGAGGTTCTATCTATCTTCGGTCTGGTTGTTTGAGATATTCAAACAAAGTGAATGTCCTCTTGTGGGCTGAGAGCCTAGATACCGATAAGATTGTCCTTTTTTCTCGCCCGTCCAATCCTGGATGCTCGCCAACATGAAGCGAACCGTTTCCATTCCCGTCAACCTACCCCGTGAGCGGTTTTTGCCCCTCATGGGCTTTTGTGCCGACATTTTTAATCAGCACGTTGACTGGGCATTGAAGACGCGGACGTACAATAAAACCAAGGCTCATAGGGCTTTGTATGCTGACCTCAGAGGGCAATATCCTGATGTGCCATCCGCACTCGTGCAAACGATGCGTGATAATGCCCTGGAGGCGGTTAAGGCGACCAAATTTCAGCGCACACCCCGGAAAAAGCCCACATCAGGATTGAGATATGACAAGCGCACCATGACGCTGAGAGGGCATCAGTTGACCCTTTCGTGCCTTGGTAAGCGGGAAAAGCTCATCCTCAATGTGCCGGAGTATTTTCGGGAAATCGTGGAAACTTGGGAGTTCTGCGCGGCGACAGTGACCTACTCGAAACAGAGTCAACAGTTTTGGGTGAGGTTGGTGTTTGAGTCCCAACCACCGCCGACAGTAACTCAGGGCAAAGTCTTGGGGATTGACCGAGGGTTGTATCACATCGCTGTGACATCCGATGGTCAGTTCTTTTCAAGTCGTCAGGTTCGTGCAACACAGCGACGGTATTTACACAACCGAAAAACGTTGCAGCAAAAAGGCACTCGCTCTGCCAAACGTCGCTTGAGAGCGATGAGTGGACGCGAGAAGCGGTTCATGCGAGACGTGAATCACTGTGTCACGAAGAAACTGGCAAACCTGACGGGCGTGGCCCTGTTTGTCTTAGAAGACCTGTCGGGAATCCGCCAAAAAAGGCGGGGAAAGAAGATGAACAAGTGGCTGGGGAGTTGGTCGTTTCACCAGCAAGATTTGTTTTTGGCGTACAAGGCGGAGGCATTGGGGAAGCGGGTCGTCTTCGGAGATCCGAGATACACATCCCAGAAATGCAATGTCTGTAAGCAGATCAGAAAAACGAATCGCACGAAGTCTCGTTTTCACTGTCGCAACTGTGGCCATCGTGACCATTCCGATGGGAATGCCGCAAAAAACCATAGGGATGACTACATTCTTTCCACTACCTCAATGGGGACGGTGGAACAGGCAGCGGTCAATCTGCCGGATGTGACAGCCCTTGCGGGCTAGTTACAAGCCCCATCCCCTTGTGGGTGGGGCAGTTGACGCAATCTTATAAATTGTGATTCTCGTTACGTTTATTTATCCCTACTTGTCCTAGTTCTTTCCCAATACTGCCGTGGTTTCTTCTCTTCCTAAAACCTCCCCAGCCTCCACCACCGCGCCCCGCCGCTGCACCGGAGCCTATGCCCTGATTGATAGCTTGGTGCGCCATGGCGTCAAGCATATTTTTGGCTATCCCGGTGGGGCAATTTTGCCCATCTACGATGAAATCTACCGCGCTGAGGACAGAGGCGACATTCAGCATATCCTCGTCCGCCATGAACAGGGCGCATCCCATGCCGCCGATGGCTATGCCCGGGCCACGGGCCAGGTGGGGGTCTGCTTTGCCACCTCTGGCCCCGGTGCGACGAATTTAGTCACGGGGATTGCCACCGCCCATCTCGATTCGATTCCGTTGGTGGCCATTACGGGCCAGGTGGGCCGTAGCTCCATTGGTACTGATGCCTTCCAAGAAACGGATATTTGGGGGATCACGCTCCCCATTGTCAAAAGTTCCTATGTGGTGCGTCGCCCGGAAGATATGGCGCGGATTATTGCCGAAGCCTTCCATGTGGCCCGCACGGGGCGGCCCGGGCCGGTGTTGGTGGATGTGCCGAAAGATGTCGGCTTAGAGGAATTTGACTATGTGCCGGTGGAGCCGGGTTCGATTCGTCTGGCCGGTTATCGCCCGACGGTGAAGGGCAATCCCCGGCAAATTAATGCGGCGATTCAACTGATCCAAGCCGCTCGTCGTCCCCTCCTCTATGTGGGGGGTGGGGCTGTCACCGCTGGGGCCCATGCCGATTTGCAACAATTAGCGGAGCATTTCCAAATTCCTGTCACCACAACGCTGATGGGGTTAGGGTCTTTTGATGAGAACCATGGCCTTTCGGTGGGGATGTTGGGGATGCACGGCACGGCCTACGCCAACTTTGCCGTTAGTGAATGTGATTTGCTGATTGCGGTGGGGGCGCGGTTTGATGACCGGGTGACGGGCAAGTTAGAAGCCTTTGCCTCGGAAGCGAAAATTATCCATATTGATATTGACCCGGCGGAGGTGGGCAAAAATAAAGCCCCCCATGTGCCGATTGTGGGGGATGTCAAGGTGGTGCTGCAACAGATGTTGAAGCGGATTGCGGAGTTGAATATTCCCCCCCAACAGGAGCAGACTCAGGCTTGGCGCGATCGCGTCCAGGATTGGCGCACCCATTACCCCCTCGTGGTTCCCCACCATGCGGAAAGCCTTTCCCCCCAAGAGGTGATCGTCGAGTTGGGGCGGCAAGCTCCCTATGCCTATTTCACGACGGACGTGGGGCAGCACCAAATGTGGGCGGCTCAATTTATTAACTATGGCCCCCGCCGTTGGATTTCCAGCGCGGGCTTGGGAACCATGGGGTTTGGGATGCCAGCGGCCATGGGGGTGAAGGTGGCCCTTCCCGATGAGCAGGTGATCTGTATTAGTGGGGATGCCAGTTTTCAGATGAACTTGCAGGAGTTGGGAACCCTGGCCCAGTATGACATTGCGGCGAAAACCGTGATCATTAACAACGGTTGGCAGGGGATGGTACGCCAATGGCAACAGACGTTCTACGGTGAGCGGTATTCCTCTTCTAATATGCAAAAAGGGATGCCGGATTTTGTCAAATTGGCGGCAGCTTACGGTGTGAAAGGGTTACAGATTCGCGATCGCAGTGAATTAAAAGCGGTGGTGGCGGAGATGCTGGCCTGGGATGGCCCGGTGTTGGTGGATGCCCATGTCACCAAGGATGAAAACTGCTACCCGATGATTGCCCCCGGCCAACCCAATTCCCAAATGTTGGGTCTGCCTCAGGTGGATTCTATCGATCAAGCGGTGGGGATTATCCATTGCAGTGCCTGCGGTGCGAAGAATGTCAGCACCAATAAGTTCTGTCCTGAATGTGGGGCGCAACTTTAGCCCTGGGCGAGGATCTGTTGCACGGCGGTATAGGCTCCATAGCTGACTCCCGCTGTGCCTTCGCCGGGATGGATGGAGTCCCCCACGAGCCAAAGATGGGGAAAGGGGGTGCGGGAGCCGAAACCAAAGGGGCCAAAGGTGGCGAGGCGTTGGCTCAAGCCCCCCACATAACCGCGATCGCGCCCTGTATACCGCTCAAACGTGCGGGGGGTGGCGGCTTCGCTGTGGTGGATGGTGGCGGGGGTGAGGTGGAAATATTGCCCCAGTTTGGCGATCGCCTCCGCCATCCAGGCCTGTTTCTGCGCTGGATAATCTCCTTCCCACCAGGGATCAACGTTGACAAAGGAAGAAGCGATAATCGTGGCACAACCCGCCGGGGCGCGACCATCGCCGGGCTGACTCACGGAAACAAAGAGGGAATTATTTTCGCCAATTTCCCCCGCCGGATCGTAGAGGAATTGTAGATGGGGGGGACAATCGGCGGGAATGGCGGCTTGGTCTACGCCGAGATAGACGACGAAGGCTCCGGAGGGGTTGGGAAGTGAGGAGTGGGAAGTAGGGAGTGGGAAGTAGGAAGTGGGATGGGGGGAGGGAGGGGTGAGGAGTTGGTTGAGGTTTTGGAGGGTGACGTTGGCGATGATTTCGTCCGCTGCTTGCTCGTAGGTTTGATCGGTTTTGAGGTCGCGGATGGTTACGCCGGTTATTTTGCCCTGTTGGTGGTGGATGGCTTCCACCCGTTGACGGCAACGGAGTTCGCCGCCGTGGTTTTTTAAGCCGGTGAGGAGGCGATCGCTCAAGACCTGCATACTGCCCTTGAGGTGAAAGAGTCCTTGGGGGGTTTGGGAGACCCCTAAAGCGGTGGCGGCATAGAGGAGGGCGGTTTCTCCGGCATCGACTTGGGAATAGAGTTTGAGTTGTAGATCGAGGAATGTGCGTAGACGGCGATCGCCCCCCAAGCCTAACAGGTTCAACAGATCCCCCACGGTCATGAGGGCAAAGGGGAGGGTTAAGAGGGTATCGGGCCGCATAGCTCGGATCAATTGGCCCCAATCCCAGAGATTACGCGCCGGAACAACGGGATCGCGTTGTTGAAACCGCCAACTGATCCTAAACAGTTGATCCATGATTTGCCAAAATCGTTCACTACCGGGAAATTGGCGCGATCGCTCCTCTTGCCACCGTTGCGGATCACGCCATACCTGGATCGGCTCTGTTTCCCCCGGCAGGAACACCGCACAGGCGGGATCGCAGGGGGTAGCGGCGGGCAATTCAATCCCCAATTGGTTAAAAATGCGGTGGTGAATCCCTCCCGGTTCCAAACCCGCCACTTGGGTTGCTCCCACGTCGAAGGTAAAACCCCGCCGCCGAAATGTAGAGGCACATCCCCCCGGAATTTGGGCTTGTTCGAGGATGAGGGTTTGATAACCGGCTTGGGCTAATAATGCTCCGGCGGTGAGGCCAGCGATACCGGCCCCGATCACAAGGGCTTGAGCCATGGATTTGTAAAGTTTTATGAATAATTCTCAGTATAGCGATTCTCAATGGTTCAAAAACGCTGCCACTTCCCTCTCCCATATTTTCGGAGAGGGTGAGGGCTGATCTTAAAGAATTAACCACCGATACAGGGCAGATTCTCCCAATGGATCGCAATCTTCCGCTAGATTGAAAGGTTGCACCCCTATGTTTTTCATCCTGATTAACCCCCGATGACCCCACCCGAAACCTCGAAAATTCAATGGCGAGCCGTCCTCTGGGATAACTTCAAAACCATTGCCATCGCCCTCTTGTTGGTGTTGGTGATTCGTACCTTTTTGGCTGAACCCCGCTACATTCCCTCTGGTTCGATGTTACCGACATTGGCCACGGGCGATCGCGTTGTTGTCGAAAAAGTCTCCTACCGCTTCCCGGGGGGGGGGGGGGGGGGGTGGGGGGGGGGGGGGGGGGGGGGGGGGGGG
>RECT01000376.1 GCA_007693875.1 Spirulina sp. DLM2.Bin59 | reverse complement strand
TTCTGCTCAACGAAGGGATGCGGGCCTGGATGGCTCCCCAAGATCAACCCCACGAACGTTTTATATTCCCTGAGGAGGTTTTACCGCGTGGTAACGCTCTCTAGCACTTCAACTCTCAATACTAGCCGCGACCTGGAATCCACTGGATTCGCCTGGTGGTCGGGCAATGCTCGTTTAATCAACCTATCCGGCAAACTGCTGGGCGCCCATGTTGCCCATGCTGGCCTGATTGTGTTCTGGACCGGAGCCATGACCCTCTTTGAAGTGGCTCACTTCACCGTTGATAAGCCCATTTATGAACAGGGCTGTATTCTCATTCCTCACCTGGCCACCCTTGGTTTAGGGGTTGGCCCCGGTGGTGAGGTCGTAGATACCTTCCCCTATTTCGTTGTTGGTGTTCTTCACCTGATTTCCTCCGCTGTCCTCGGCTTGGGTGGGATTTACCACGCCATCCGTGGCCCCGAAACCCTCGAAGAATATTCCGATTTCTTCGGGTATGACTGGGCGGATAAAAACCAGATGACCAACATCATCGGCTACCACCTCATCCTCTTGGGATTAGGGGCATTGCTGTTGGTGTTCAAAGCCATGTTCTTTGGCGGTGTCTATGACACCTGGGCCCCCGGCGGTGGGGATGTGCGGATCATCAGTAATCCCACCCTCAACCCAGCGGTGATCTTCGGCTACGTCCTCAATTCTCCCTTCGGTGGCGAAGGTTGGATTATCGGCGTGGACAACATGGAAGACATCATCGGCGGTCACATTTGGGTCGGCTTAACCTGTATTGCCGGCGGCATTTGGCACATCCTGACCAAACCCTTTGGTTGGGCCCGCCGCGCCTTCGTCTGGTCTGGAGAGGCTTACCTTTCCTACAGCCTTGGTGCGCTGTCCCTGATGGGCTTTATTGCCTCCTTCTTTGTGTGGTTTAACAACACCGCCTATCCCAGTGAGTTCTACGGCCCCACCAACGCTGAAGCTTCCCAAGCCCAAGCCTTTGTGTTCTTGGCCCGTGACCAACGGTTAGGGGCTAACATCGGTTCTGCCCAAGGCCCCACCGGCTTAGGTAAATACCTGATGCGCTCCCCCACTGGCGAAATCATCTTCGGCGGTGAAACGATGCGGTTCTGGGATTTCCGAGGCCCCTGGTTGGAGCCCCTCCGTGGCCCCAACGGTCTCGACCTGGATAAACTTCGTAACGACATTCAGCCTTGGCAACTGCGTCGGGCTTCCGAGTACATGACCCACGCCCCCAACGGTTCTTTGAACTCGGTGGGCGGGATCATCACCGAACCCAACTCCTTTAACTACGTCAACCCCCGCGCTTGGTTGGGAACCTCTCACTTTGTGTTAGGGTTCTTCTTCCTGGTGGGCCACCTCTGGCATGCTGGTCGTGCTCGGGCGGCTGCCGCTGGGTTTGAGAAAGGCATTGATCGGGAGACTGAACCCGTGTTGGCGATGCCGGATATTGACTAAAATTCCCGAATTTTAGTGTAAATTTAATCAGCCCCTGTCGCCGACAGGGGCTTTTTTGTGCTTCTGATGACAAATTTTACCCAGATCGGCAAAGTGCAATGGTATTATCATGGCGTTAATCGGTACAGAGAAGGGAAACACTATGACACCAGCATCCGTCTCTCCTGCGGTGCTCATCATTCTAGATGGCTGGGGTTATCGAGAGTCTGCGGATGGCAATGCCATTGAAGTTGCTCCGACCCCGGTTATGGATAGTTTGTGGGCAACCTATCCCCATACCTTGATTCACACCTCTGGCAAAAAAGTGGGCCTACCTGAGGGTCAGATGGGTAATTCTGAGGTGGGCCATCTCAATTTAGGGGCGGGACGGATTGTCCCCCAAGAATTAGTGCGGATTTCTGATGCTGTTGAAGATGGTTCTTTTTTAGAGAATCCAGTACTTCGTCAATTCTGCGCTAATCTCCGCCAATCCGGGGGCAAGCTCCATTGCCTGGGACTCTGCTCTGAGGGGGGGGTTCACTCCCATGTGGAGCATTTATTTGGTTTGTTGGATCTGGCGAAGGCGGAGGAGCTTGACCAGGTTTGTCTCCATGTGTTTACTGATGGGCGGGATACGAAGCCAACGGAAGCCATCGGTGTGCTCGATCAAATTCAAGCCCAGATTGATGCGGTGGGGGTGGGCCAAATCACGACGATTAGCGGTCGTTATTATGCGATGGATCGCGATCACCGTTGGGATCGGGTTGAAAAGGTTTATCGACTGATGACGGAAGCGGGGGAAGTGGATCCCCGTGTGCCGGCGGAGATTATCCAGGCCTGCTATGACGAGGGGATTAATGATGAATTTATCCCGCCAGTACGGGTGGCGGCGGGGGTTGTGGAGCCAGGGGATGGCTTGGTATTTTTCAATTTCCGCCCCGATCGCGCCCGACAACTAACTTCAGCTTTTGTGAAGCCGGATTTTGATGGGTTTCCACGGGAGCAGATTCAGCCGCTCCACTTTGTAACGTTTACCCAGTATGATCCCACTTTGCCGGTGGATGTGGCCTTTGCTCCCCAGGGTTTGAATAATATTCTAGGGGAGGTGGTGGCAAATCACGGCTTAAAACAGTTCCGTACTGCTGAGACGGAAAAATATCCCCATGTCACCTACTTTTTCAACGGCGGCTTAGAGCAGCCTTTTCCGGGGGAAGATCGGGAGTTGATCCCCAGCCCGATGGTGGCGACCTATGATCGAAAGCCGAGTATGTCCGCTGAGCAGGTGACGGATGTGGCTTGTGCGGCGTTGGCGAAGGGGGAATATACCCTGATTGTGATGAACTATGCCAACCCGGATATGGTGGGCCATACGGGGAACATGGAGGCGGCGGTGGAGGCGATCGCCACTGTGGATAAAACCCTGGGGCGGTTAATTGAGGCGATCGGCAAAGCCGGGGGCACAGCAATCATCACCGCTGACCATGGTAATGCGGAATGTATGTGGGATGAGGAGGGCAAACCCTGGACAGCCCACACGACGAATCGCGTCCCCCTGATTTTGATTGAAGGGGAAGGCTTGAAAATCCCCGGCCATGGCACAGAAGTCCAACTGCGGGAAGAAGGTCGCCTCTGCGACATTGCCCCGACGTTGTTGGAAATCATGGGATTGCCTCAACCGCCGGAAATGACGGGGCGATCGCTCCTCCAACCGGCTTTGGTGGATTTGAAACCCAGTCGCACGCCGGTTAAGGTGGCATTGTGAGAAGTGGGAAGTAGGAAGTGGGAAGTGAAGGGTTGATGGAGGGGCGAAAAATTGTTCGCCCCTACAAAATTTTCCTCGCTCCTCTCTTCTCTTTCCTCTCTCCTGCTATTGCAGCAACCAACCTTTAAGACGACGAGCCACCTGGGGACGGCGGAGCTTGCGCATCGCTTTGCTTTGGATTTGGCGCACCCGCTCGCGGGTAATGTTGTAAATGCCCCCCACTTCTTCCAGGGTGTGGGGCTGACTGCTATTCAAGCCATAGCGGAGCGTGATCACATCCTTTTCCCGCTCCGTTAGGACATCACTCAACACCTCCCAAATTTCCTGACGCATCATCATTTCACCCATTTGCTCTTCCGGCAACTTCAGATCGTCATCTTCGAGCAAATCCATCAACTCGGTATCCTCGCCTTTACCCACCCGATGGTTGAGAGAAAGGGATTGGCGACGCAGTTGGAAGAGGTGACGCAGTTGCTCAGGCGTAACGTCTAGTTCTTGGGCTAACTCGATTTCGGTGGGGTTCCGTTTGAGGGTTTGCTTAAGGACGCGCTGGGCTTTTTTGAGTTTGTTGAGCTTTTCGACGATGTGGATGGGGAGGCGGATCGTGCGGGCATCGTTGGCGATGGTGCGGGTGATGGCTTGGCGAATCCACCAATAGGCATAGGTGGAAAATTTATAGCCTTTGTGGGGATCAAATTTTTCCGTAGCCCGGTTTAAGCCGATCGCCCCCTCTTGGATTAAATCTAAAAAGGGAACGCCCCGATTTAAATAGCGTTTGGCAATGGACACCACTAAACGCAGGTTGGAGCGGATCATTTTGCGCTTGGCCACCCGCCCTTGATAAAGTTGTTGCTCTAGTTGTCGCTCGGTAATGTTTAAGGCGGTGGCAATTTCGGCGGCAGTGGGGGGGCGTTGGTATTCTTCACAGAGGCGATCGCGCAGTTCTTCAATCTCGACAATGATCCGCACCCGTTGGGCCAATTCCACCTCTTCATTGGGCTTGAGGAGGGGATAGCGGGCCATTTCTTTGAAGAATGCGCCCACCGTATCATCTAGGTCGCTCTTGCGATAATTGCGCCGCGCCTCAGCAGTCCCGTGGGCTGTAGGGGAGAACTCAATATCGACAAGGGGCGGGGGAGATCCCTGGGGTACGGAATCTACATCCATTGAATTTAAATCCAGGGGTTGATCCTTGAGGACATTTAATGCAGTAACATTCATAGGAATTGTGGGAATGGACAAAGCAGGGTCTATTAAAGAGGAAATTGTTAAGATAGAGGAGTAGAGTAAAAATCAGAAACAGGAGTTAAACCACCAATTAGAGCAGTGCTAAGTTGCTCAACAGGTTAGCAGAAATTCTCAGTTAATCTGTTTTCTGGATTACAAAACGCTCCGTTAAAGTCTGAGGATTTTGACAAATTGCAGAAAAATCCGGGTTAATCTTCAGGGTGGAAAGGGACAATCCACGGGCCAATTAGACAGAAAAATGGGCTAATCCTGAAGTTGGCCCTAGCTTAGCATTGGATTTTCAGAAATCTAGTAAACCTTAAAAAATATTTCAGGGATTGCATGATGGCGGGGTTAAGAGGCTGTTTAAAAAGAAAGATTGAGCAGGAGCCAGAGAGCGTAGCGCCAGATGAATCATCACCGCATAGACTGCTGACTCTGATACTTCTGGGTAAGTATTCAGGTCTATTTAGCTGTAAAGCTTACTCAGTATGGGTTTCAGCGATTTTAGCCTATTTTGCTATTCTCAACAAGAAAGGCTGCAATACTGATTCTTGCATAATTATTGAGAATGAACTGTTAATTTAGAAATCAACTCGATCTTGAAAGCCTTGCTGTAACTGCGTTTCAAGTACCTGAATCCCTACACTTCTGAGAATAACTCGTAGTCCTTTGCCGATACCCATTCAACTATCCAAACGTTCGCTCCACCACCCAACGCTTCGCTACCACCTCAAACTCTTGTTTCAGATTCTCTCTGATTTCTACTACTGCTTGCACCAGTGACCACAGCCATAAAGGCACAAGGAAAAAGGCCAACAGAAATCTATCCTATCTTCATCCTTCCCCTCCCCACTCCATCAACCCATAGGCTGTTCCCACTCGCTCTGAACCATTCGCTTCTGTCACAAGTACCTTCATGATCTGACCTGGGGAATCGACAATCACATGACACTTGCGCCCTTTCACCAGAAAATGGCGCTGATTCTTTCGTTAGCTGTGATGGCGCAAACTCGTCAAAATCTCCTAGAGTGACAGAATGGGGATCGCTCTAAGTACAAGTGC
>RECT01000418.1 GCA_007693875.1 Spirulina sp. DLM2.Bin59 | reverse complement strand
GAAATGGGTATAGGCATGATCCAACGTGATCAAATGATCCCCCACTTCAATTTCAATGCCCAATTCTTCACGAATTTCCCGCACAATACAGGCTTGTACCGTCTCATCCCCTTCTAACTTACCGCCGGGAAATTCCCACAGGCCGCCGAGCAAGCCCTCATCTTTACGACGATCAATGAGGACTTGACCCTGATCATTTTGAATCACAGCAACACCGATATTTTTATGGGGGAGGGGGGCAGTGGCTTCACGCATGGGGAGTTGAGTTTGGAGGTTTTGGGTATGGGCAAGACAGGGCGATCGCCAAGGACAGATCAGGCAAAGGGGTTGCTTGGGGAGGCAGACGGTTGCCCCTAAATCCATAATCGCCTGATTAAAATCCCGGCTCTGGTTGGGATCGATTAATTGGCTGGAGAGTTCCCACAATGGCCCCAGGGCGCGGGCTGGCGGCATGGGTAGCGCGGTGAGTCGGGCTAACACCCGTTTAACATTACCATCGAGAATCGCGAGGGGTTGATTGGCGATCGCACTTAAAATGCCCCCCGCTGTAGTGCGGCCAATGCCGGGTAACTTGAGGACAGCCTCTAAGGTGGTGGGGAATTGTCCCCCGTATTCTGTGACGATGATCTGCGCCGCTTGGTGGAGATGGCGACAACGGGCATAGTAGCCCAAACCCTCCCAGAGTTTCAGCACCTGTTGGCGATCAGCCCGGGCCAGATCTGCCACGGTGGGAAATGCTGCCAACCAACGGTGATAGTAGGGGATCACCGTTTTCACCTGGGTTTGTTGGAGCATAATTTCCGAAACCCAAACCCGGTAGGGGTCAGTTTCCCCCCGCCAAGGCAGGGTTCGCCCCTGGGTGCGGTACCAAGCGAGGAGCGATCGCCGCAACGTCTCAATGGGTAAGCCTTGGCAATGGTGTTGCCACTGGCTCAAATCGCCATCGTTGAGCTTATTCGGTGGTTTCTGGCTCACCGTGAATGCCATGGAGGGACATTTCAAAATTAAGCCGCTGCTCTGCATTGCGCAGGAAGTAGCCGCTCATAATCGCAGAAGCGAGGAGCCGCCCCAAATGTTCACGGCTGGTGCTGATGTTGACATCAAAATGTTCCGAGGGCAGGGTTCCCAGGAGGCCGACAATATTGCGCTCCATCACGCCAAACACCTCAGAGGACTGAGGTTTGGAGAGTTGGGCAATCATTTCCGGGCTAAGGCTTTGGACGTATTGCCAAAGCCGATTAGCCGCATCGTTCTCCAATGAAAAATCGGAACCTGGATTGAGGTTGTGATTCAAAAAAATCCTCCTAGCACAGGGCTGCTGAACAAAAAACGGGAGAATATTTTCCCTCCTTCACTCTACTGTATTCGTTCAAGGAGAGAGAAGCTGGGGGCGATCGCCCCCTCGACGCTGACTGCCATAGGGATTAACCGCTCTGTCAATTCCCTCTCAGATTTAAAGACCTACTCCTTGCCCGCCTACCCCGCAGTACGATGCTCAAGGCAACAGCTTTCTAATTTTGTCCAAATGCCGACGGGCGACCAAGGCATCACAGGTTCCTCGGTGGCCGACACAGTAGGTGAGGAAATCAACAATACAGTTGAGTTGTTCCGGCGTAAAGGCATTCACAAACCCCACTTTGGCAAAAACCGGATGATCCACATCGAGGGCATAAATGGTGTAATTGCCAATGATGGAGTTGTTGGTGCGATGATTGCGGATTGTCCAAATCATGTAGGCCGGTAGATAAAACCGAAACCCCTCCACATCGGTAAACGAAAAGGTTACAGTGAACTGCTCAAGGGTGGCATCGGCAATTTTTCGCCAATCTTGGCGCTCATCATGCTTGGCTTTTTCGAGATACTCAGAAGCACCTTGATAGGAATCGTAATACTCCGTCATGTTGAGCGATCGCCCTCCTCCCAATTTCACCCCCGCAAAGGCTTCCTGAATCCGGCGGATGAGGGCAGATTCACGAATGTTGAGGTGGGCGCGGTTGACCAGATTATCCATTGCTAGGGGGGTGGTGGGATCGATGTCCAGTTTAATATCCATGCCACAGCAGAGCCATTTAGCTGGCGGCGGCGGTATTAAAATCGACATCGGCCCCTTGGTTAAAGGTGCGGATAATGGCGACGATTTTATCTGCATCGGTATCGGCAAATACACCGTCTAAGCCTTCGGGATGGCTGTCGGTAAAAGGGGGTTCGTAGAGGAGGCCGGGGTTCATGATGCCGTTTTGGGTGAGGAGATCAATGATTGTTTCCACAAAGCGGATTTGGGTGGCGTTGAACGTGCTGCCTTCAAGGTAGCGGCCGAAAGCCTGTTTCGCGGCATTGCGATCCAACCCCACCAATTCCCGGATTAACCGTTTTAGACTTTTTTCAGTACCGAAAACCTGCTCGAAGCGATCGCGGCTTTCCAGGGCTTGGGCAGAAAAGAGCATTTCCTCCAGGGTGTTTAAATCCATTGCCGTTAGGGGGAGATTGCGCCGCAGTTTGGCGATCGCCACATGATCCTGCTGTGCCCGGATATAGGCCTCCACCTTTTTGCGGTATTGATAGGGGCTGAACCCGGTTTGCTGGGTGGGAACGGTTACATCCTGGATTTCCCCCAACTCATCGGCAAAGTCCGTATAAATGGGGGCTTGGTTTTGGCGATCGATAAACTTCACCAATTCCCGAATTTTAAGGCGCAAATCTTCCACCGCCGCCACGGTAATCTCTGTCCACCATGCCTCCACCTGAGCCGCCTGAATCAGAGCCAGATGGGGTTTAATCATGGGAATATCGGGTTTTTCCTCCAGTTGGCTCAAGGTATCCCGCACCTGATCCCGCAACCGTTCATAACTGGCGGCGGCTTTTAAAATCGCCAGTTGGAGCTTGAGACAGAGTAAATCAAATTGCTTGGCGAGGGCATCTTCCCGGGGGAGACCATTGGGGAGGGGGGCGAGGATGGCGGCGATCATTTCCCGATCGCCCTCACTGAGTTGATTCCAGCGATCGCGCTCCCGAAAGGCTTCCACCTGTTGCCAATGGCGACGGATTAAAAAATTATCCGGGGGCATCGTGGCAACATGTTGATGGAGGAGATCGAGGAGGCGTTCGCGCAAGCGCGGCGGAGCCGTATCCTGCAAGTTGGCGGGGGAATCATCAACTACATAGGCGGCGGGCTTTTCCGCTGCCCGTACTGTGCTGGGTTGCTCTGGTTCAGGGGTTGAGAGCAATGTTACCAACTCTAAACGGTGCTTGACGAGGCGAGTGGTGAGGCTTTGGGGAATTTTAGCTGCGGTTTCCTTGAGGGTTTGCTCAAAGTAATCAAAATTACCGCAGAGATCAAAGACTAAAAATGCTGTTTTATCTTGGCCCAAGCCAAATAAATCTGGACAAAGCCGCGTTCCCCGCCCAATCATTTGGTTAAATTTCACCCGTGAAAAGACGGGTTTAAAAAAGACCAAATTGACCACTTCCGGCACATCAACCCCCGTGTCTAACATATCCACAGAAACGGCAATCATCGGATCTTGATCCGCCGTGGCAAAGTCATCAAGGAGGCTCTGGGCGTAGGCATTGTGACTATCAATAATTTGGGCAAAGTGGCCGCGATCCTTGGGATAGTTGTGATCGAACCGTTCCACAATAAAGGCGGCGTGTTTATGGTTGCGGGCAAAGATGATTGTTTTCCCGAGGCGATCGCCCCCCTCCACCTTTAGCCCCCGTGCCATCAAAATTTCCAACGCCTGATCCACAGTATTAATATTAAACAGCCATTTATTCAACGCCCCCGCATTAATGATGGTGGGCAATTCTCCCGTTTCATCATCGAGAAACTTTTCTTCATATTCCTGCTGTTCATCGGGGGATAAATCCTGATATTTCAACCCAGTGCGGAGAAATTTAAAGGGGACATTCACGCCTTGGGGGGGGACAAGATAGCCATCTTTAACCGCATCATTCAGTTCATAGGCAAAGGTGGGAACCCCCTGCTGCAAGTCAAAAACGCCGTAGGTATCCCGATCTAATTCGCTGCGGGGGGTGGCGGTTAATCCCACCAGCAAGCTATCAAAATAATCGAACAATGCCCCATATTTTTGATAAATGGAACGGTGGGCTTCATCGACAATCACCAAATCAAAATAGCCCACGCCAAAAACCCGCTGATCCCCTACGGTGCGATCGAGGGCGTTGAGCATCGTTGTATAGGTGGAGAGGATGACGTTGGCCCCTTCAATGCTTTTCGATTCTAGGAGGTTGAGGGGGGTGACGGTGGGGAGGTAGCGTTGAAAGGCGCGGTAGGCTTGGGTGAGGAGGGCGGTGCGATCGGCGAGGAAGAGTACCCGTTGCACCCAGTTGGCCCGTTTGAGCAGTTCCACGAGGGCGATCGCCGTTCGGGTTTTGCCCGTGCCGGTGGCCATCACCAAGAGGGCTTTGCGGTTGCGCTGTTCTTCAAAGCCTTCGGTGAGGCGGCGGATCGCTTCTTTTTGATAGGTACGACCGGCGATCGCATCTTCCAGGGGCAGGCCGTGGAGGGGTTTACGGTGGTGGCGGCGGAAAATGAGGCGATCGAGTTCATCTTTTTTGAGAAACCCCTGAACCTGGCGGGGGGGATATTGGCGATCGTCCCAAAGCCAGGTTTCATAACCGTTGGTATAGAAAATCACCGGCCGTTGTTGATATTCGGTTTCGAGGCAATCAGCATAGAGTTTGGCCTGATGTTTGCCCTTGTCGGGGCTGCTGCTGGTGCGTTTGGCTTCAATGAGGGCGAGGGGTTTACCGTTATCACCCCAAAGAACGTAATCGACACGGCCGCCACCGCTGGCGTTGGGCATCCCCGTGACTTCGACTTCGGTACGGATGGATTGGGGATTTTTAAGATGCCAACCGGCTTCAGCCAGGAGGTGATCGATGAGATAATGGCGGGTTTCGGCTTCGTTATAGTCGTGGCGATCGGGGATTTGTTCGTTTTTTTGGCGGATGGCGGCGAGTTCAGCGTGGGCGGCGGCGAGTTCGGCTTCGGTTTTGCGTTGGCGGTCTTCCGCGATGCGGCGCAGTGCGTCAGCTTGGGCGCGTTCGGCTTCGAGTTTTTGTAAATCCGCTTTGGAGAGTTGGGGGTCTTGGCTGGTTTTGGGGATCAGGGTGCGATCGAAGCTGAGATCACCGAGGCTTTTACGGTTTGCACCATAGGCGCGACAGAGCCAATAGAGGAAGTGAAAGAGTTCTTCTACAAGGCGCAGGGCATCGACGGCTTTAACTTCTCTCTCTTGGTGAACGGCATGGTTGCCTTGTTTTTGGATGAGGCGAATTTTAGGGAAGAGGCCAGGTTTGAGGTTTTCTTTAAAGGTGGGTTCGTGGATCAATGCGCCTAGGCCATTATCGTGGGGAAGTTTGAGGTAGGGGTCATTTTCGTAGAGCCAGAGGGCGGCTTGTTCGAGGGTGAAGCGGGCATAGAAGCAACTGGCGCGGGGGCTGGTGTAGATGAGGCGTTCGGCTTGGCTGGCGTGGTTGTTGAGGG
>RECT01000372.1 GCA_007693875.1 Spirulina sp. DLM2.Bin59 | reverse complement strand
CCCGGAAGCCATGACCGAACCCACACAGGCAACAGACACCCCAGAAACTGCACCGGAACCGCCAGCAGAACTGACCCCTGCCGTAGAATAATCTCTAGCGGAGCTAAATCCGGATTCCCCTTCTGATCACGGGGTAAACGTTATATCTCAACCCTGTTGTCCACCCCTGAGCAGCGCCCCCAAGATGAACATCGAAATCCAAACCATCGGCGATATTCAAGTGATTGCCCTGGCTGGGGACGTGGATGCCAACACCGCCCCCAAGGTACAGCAGGAAATTCTCCCCCTCGCCCTACCCCAGAGCAAAATCCTGCTTAACCTCACCAACGTTCCCTATATGTCCAGCGCAGGCCTGCGGATGCTACTCTCCCTCTATCGTCAAACCACCGCCAAACAAGGGCAGTTAGTGCTGGTGGGTTTAGGGCAGGATATCCGCCGCACCATGGCCGTAACCGGGTTTCTCAACTTCTTCACCACCTGCGATAGCTTGGAATTGGGGCTAACGGTATTTAAACGGGAAAATCATTAAATTATTAATGGGGGGCGATCGCCCAGCTTTCCGTTAGAGTAGGCCATCGCGCTACCAATCACGCTCAGGGGGCAAGGGCTTGTGGCCAAAGGTTTATGGGAGCAGATCCTCCTTGAAGAAATTATCAGACTGCAACAACAGGTTACAGAATTAACCATTGCACAAACGGCCCTCGAAGCTCAGAGCCAACTTTTGGCGGGGTTCGTGGAAATTGCCCGCTGGTCTACCCCCGGTCAGGGTTCCCCCTTGGCGCAAACGGAAATTCTCAAGCCCTTTCTCTCCGAAGCCCTCAACCTCTCAACAACCATGACCGGAGCAGAACGGGGCAGCCTCCTCCTCGTAGATCAATCCGGCCATATTGAAGACGCGATCTTTACCCAAGACCTCACTTCTAAACCGCAAAAGCTGTTTCGCCAAACCCTCGATCGCGGCCTGGCGGGTTGGATCTACACCCACCGCCATAGCGTCTTAATTCCCGATACCGAGCAGGATGAACGGTGGCTGAAGTGGCCGGACAACCAATATATTGCCCGCTCCGTGTTGGGGATTCCCATCCTCAAGGAAAACATTCTCTATGGCGTGCTGACGTTGCTTCACAGTCAGCCCCACCATTTCAGCCCGGCGGCTTTGGATGTGATGCAGGCTACCGCTAATCAAATGAGCCTCGTTTTGGAAAATGTCCAAATCTATGGCCGCCTCCAACGGTATTCCCAAAGCCTCGATGCGGAATTGGAAAAGGGCCGCCAAATTCAGATCAATTTTTTACCGGAAGTGATTCCCCAATGGCCCGGTTGGGAGATTGCTACCCATTTTCAACCGGCCTACCAGGTGGCGGGGGATTTTTATGATGTGTTTGCCCTACCCCAGGGTCATATTGGTTTAGTGATTGCGGATGTTTGTGATAAGGGGGTGGGGGCGGCGCTGTTTATGGGGTTGTTTCGCAGTTTGATGCGGATCTTTTCGGGGCAAACGGTGTTGGCAGGGTTGAGTGTGCAGTCTTTGGAGGAGCATGAGTTATTGATTGAGCAGTATGTGACGGGGGCCATCGCCTCCGATACGGAACGACGCAATCAAAATTATCCGGTGATGGGTCTAGACCCGGAGCATACCCTCGCCCTGCGGGCCATCCGTCTCACCAATGACTACATTGCCCTCAACCATGGGGATTTAGGGATGTTCGCTACGCTCTTTTTTGGGGTTTTGAACCCTGATACAGGAGAATTAACCTATGTTAATGGGGGCCATGAGCCGCTGATGGTGCTCACGCCTCAGGGTGAAGTCCGGGAGGAGTTAAAAGCATCGGGGCCGGCCCTGGGGATTGTGCCGAAAATTCCCTTTCGGATGCGGCGGACGGTGTTGGCAGCCGGGGAGGTGTTGTTGGGCTATACCGATGGGGTGACGGAGGCCCGGGCCGCCGATGAGAGTTTTTTTACCAAGGCGCGACTGTTGACCAGCTTGCCCCCGCGCATTACTTCCGCTGCGAGTCTGCTGGAAGAGATTATGATCGCGGTGCGCCGCCATGTCGGGGATGTGCAACAGTTTGATGATGTGACGATGTTTGCTGTACGCCGGGAGGGAGGGCCATGATGGGGGAAGCGTTGCAGGTGGTGGGGGTGTTGGAGTCTTTGGAGGCGATCGCCCAATATGTTAAGGGGGCGGCCAAAGCAGCCCAGTTAGATCCGGCCCAGGCCTATAACCTCCGGTTGGCGGTGGATGAAATTGCCACGAATATCATTACCCATGGCTATGAAGATGCGGGGTTAACGGGGGAAATTGTTTTGTGGGCCACCTGTACCCCTGAAACCCTGACGATTCACCTTGAAGATGAGGGCAAGGCCTACAATCCCCACGCTTGGCAGGCAGAAGTTACGCCGGAACTTTGCCAACAGCCCCCGGAACAGCGGCCCTTGGGGGGGTTGGGGGTGTATTTAGCGATGCGGAGTGTGGATCAGTTTCGCTATGAGCGGGTGGGCGATCGCAATCATACTGAATTTGTAATTTTCCGAAATCCATCGTGATCACGGTGTTGATCTAGGTATGAATTTATACCAACATGCCATGGGTACGATTAGTCGCATTCTCGTTTTTGGGTTGCTGGTGGTGGCAACCATCTGGGGGGTGGTGCTCAGTCATGGCCCCGCCCAAGCCACCAGCGCGGATACCATTGTTTACAGTTGGGCCTATCCCCATTTAGGGGCGGATCAACAGGTGTGTAAGGCGATCGTCACCCATCCGGTGACGAATCAACGCACCCCCAAAGACCCCTCGCGCCAACGGGTGACAGTGCGATCGCACATCGTTGACCCGAAATTTTGCCTCTAGGGTCAATCCCCCATCATCCTGAACCCAGCGGGGCGAAAAATTTTTCGCCCCGCCAAATTTTTTGCCCCTACCCTCATGGGGGGGACTATTCCCTATTTCCCCCAATTAGGTTAAGATTTGTGAAATTTTTGGCGGGCAGTTAATAGACTGGCACAGGTTTGCTAGCGCGATCGCGCCCCCAGTCGTCAAAATCGGCAACAGTTCAGGAATCTCCAAGGCAGAATCAATCTTCGCCTGTCGATCCCTGAATTTGGCCTCATCCTCACACTGAAGACTCAACTCTATGAAAAAGTTAATTGCTGGGTTTGCCCTCGGTCTTAGTCTTGCCGTCGTTACCCCCCATGCCGCTGTCCATGCCCAAGCCCCCTTAACTTGGGTTAATCCCGAACGCCAAGCCGCTGATTTAGGGTTTGATGAACAACTGTGGCGCAGCTACTACGGTGGCCCGGGAGATAAAGCCGCCTTAATTCAATCCATTGACCAAAGCCTCCGCTATCTCAACACGCCATCGGCGGCGGAAGCTTACCGCAATTACCCAATCCGCTGGATCACCCGCGATCGCACCCGTCGCTCCCTCTTGCGATTCCGGGAACTGCTCCAAACCGCCCGCAGTCCCCAAGAACTCCAAGCAGCGGTAAAACGGGAATTTACCTTTTATCGCTCCGTTGGGTTAGACAACCAAGGCACGGTCTATTTCACCGGCTACTATGAGCCGATTTACCCAGCGAGCCGCGTCCGCACCGCTGAATATCGTTATCCCCTCTATCGTCGCCCCGCTAACTTAGAGCAATGGTCGATGCCCCACCCGACGCGCCGCCAATTGGAAGGGATGGATGGTATGGGCACAGAGAGTATTTTGGCCGGCAATGAATTGGTGTGGTTGCGCGATCGCCTCCAAGCCTATCTCGTCCATATCCAAGGCTCGGCACAGCTTAAGTTTCCCGATGGCTCGATTATGAATGTGGGGTATCACGGCAGTACCAATTTCCCCTATGTGAGTATTGGCCAACTCATGATCCGTGATGGCCTCCATCCCCGGGATGGGTTGACGCTGCCTAAAATGATCGATATGTTCAACCAACGGCCGGAGCTTCTCACCCGCTACCTGCCCCAAAATGATCGGTTTATCTTTTTCCGCGATACCCAAGGCTCACCGGCCACGGGCAGCCTCGGCGTACCGATTACCGCTGATCGCTCCATCGCCACCGATCGCGACCTCATGCCTGCGGGGGCCTTGGCAATCATCCGCACCCAGATCCCTTTCCCCGATGGCAATGGTGGCATTACGGCCCCAACGGTGAGCCGTTTTGTTTTGGATCAGGATCGCGGTAGTGCGATCCGCACGCCGGGCCGGGTGGATGTGTACATGGGCACGGGGGAAGTGGCTGGTTTACGGGCTGGGGTGATGGGTTATCGCGGCCAGTTGTATTACTTGATGCTGAAGGAATAAAGGGAAAAACGCCCCGATGGGGGCGAAAAATTGCCCCGATGGGGGCGCAAACATTAAACCTTTCGCCCCTACTACACTGGGGATAGTATTTTGAGCAGGAGTAGCGCGATGATTCCCGGTGAGCTTTTCCCAGAACCAGGGGAAATTGAATTGAATGCGGGGCGACCCACCCAGAGTTTAACCGTGGCCAATGGTGGCGATCGCCCCATTCAAGTGGGTTCACATTTCCATTTCTATGAAGTCAACAATGCCCTGATTTTTGATCGCGACGCAGCGCGGGGGATGCGTCTTGATATTCCGGCGGGGACGGCGGTGCGGTTTGAGCCGGGGGATGAGAAGGCGGTGAAGTTGGTGGCTTTGGTGGGTCGTCGGGAAGTGTACGGCCTGAATAATCGTATCAATGGGCCGCTGTAGATGATTTTGCCCCCTTTTTTGCTGGAACCGGTGCGGGTTGATCGGGTGGCGATCGCCATTACCGATCTGCCCCCTGATTTGGAGGGCTGCAAAATTGTGCAACTTTCCGACCTGCATTACGATGGCCGCTCCCTAGGGGATCAAACTTTAGAGGAGGCGATCGCCCTTGCTAATCAGGAAAATCCCGACCTGATCACGCTGACGGGGGACTATATCACCGATGATCCCGCTCCGATGATTCCCTTGGCGGCTCACCTCCAGGCGTTAAAAAGCCGCTGTGGTGTGGTGGCCAGTTTGGGCAACCACGATAACCATAGCCTGGAGCAACGCCAAGCGGTGATTGATGGTTTAGTTTCCGCAGGGATTACGGTGCTGTGGAATGCGATCGCCTATCCCCTTGGCCCTGATTTTGCCGTGGTGGGATTAGCCGATTTTTGGTCACGGGAATTCAAACCCCAACCGGTTTTTGCCACCTTACCCCCCGGCCTGCCCCGCCTTGTCCTTTCCCACAATCCTGATTCCGCTGCCCAACTCCAAAGTTACCGCGTCGATTTGCAATTGGCCGGCCACACCCACGGCGGCCAAATTGTCCTCCCCTCGGGAGAGCCACTGTTAGAAAATATCGTCCGCTGGAAACGCCGCATTCCCATCGCCCTGGCCCATAGGTTGGCGATCAATCTCGATTTCACAATTCGCCATTGGGAATGGGTGCAGGGCCACCACTGGCTCGGCACAAATCAACTCTATGTCAATCGCGGTTTAGGCAGTTATTTCCCCGGCCGGGTCAATTGCCCCCCGGAGGTGACGGTTT
>RECT01000370.1 GCA_007693875.1 Spirulina sp. DLM2.Bin59 | reverse complement strand
AGTGCTACAGATTTTTTCCTCTTTTCAGCCCCAGGCAGGATTTTCCCTTTGACCCGATGATCCCTTTATTGTGGAAAATCGCACCGTGATCCATAAGATCGGCGTGACGGGGGGCGATGTTAAAAGGCGCATTGCCAATGCCCCCCATGATCCCACCTACCTGCTGGCCCCGGTGGAAATCGTCGCCACATTCCAACTCAACAACATCAATCCCAAAAAGCTGGAAGCCCTGATCCATCGGTTTTTTAGCAATGCTCGCCTAGATGTCCAGTTATCCGATCGCTTTGGTATCCCCGTTAATCCGCGAGAATGGTTTCTGGTTCCCCTAGCGGCCATTGAGGGGGCGATCGCCAAAATTGAGGCCGGAACCCTTGAGCAATTTTGCTATGATCGGGCCACAGCAGGCTTGAAGCGGCTTTAAGCCCTGGAGCTTCCTTTGCGCCCCCCAGCCCCTATTCCCAGGGGGTGAGGGCAAAGATAGAGCAGGATTTAGGACGGTGGGAATGTCAAAATTGGGCCACACCGTCATAAACTTGTCTTGGAGAGTCAAATACTGGCAGTCAAGAGGTTTTCCGTGAAACGAGTATTAGGGATCATACTGGGTGGCGGTGCAGGTACTCGCCTCTACCCCTTAACAAAACTAAGAGCAAAACCCGCAGTTCCGCTCGCCGGAAAATATCGTCTGATCGATATTCCAGTGAGTAACTGCATTAATTCTGGCATTGATAAAATTTACGTCCTGACGCAATTTAATTCCGCGTCCCTCAATCGTCACCTCAGCCGAGGCTACAACTTTTCTAGCATTAGTGACGGCTTTGTGGAAGTCCTAGCGGCTTATCAAACCCCGGAACATCCGGATTGGTTCCAAGGGACAGCGGATGCGGTGCGCCAATATCTCTGGTTATTCCGAGAATGGGATGCCGATGAGTATTTAATCTTATCCGGAGATCATCTCTACCGGATGGATTACAGCGATTTCATCCAACGCCATCGGGAAACCGGAGCAGATATTACCCTGTCGGTGATTCCCATTGATGAGCGGCGGGCCTCCAGTTTTGGCCTGATGAAAATTGACAACAACGGTCGCGTTATCGACTTCAGCGAAAAACCGAAAGGGGAAGCCCTCAAAGCCATGCAGGTGGATACCACCACCCTCGGTTTAAGTCCAGAGGATGCCCGGCAAAAACCCTATATTGCCTCCATGGGGATTTATGTGTTTAAACGGGATGTCTTGATTGATTTGTTGGAAAAACATGCCAGTCAAACGGACTTTGGTAAAGAAATCATCCCTGGGGCTGCCGATGATTATAATTTGCAGGCCTATTTATTCGATGATTATTGGGAAGATATCGGGACGATTGAGTCCTTCTTTGAGGCAAACTTAGCCCTGACGATGCAACCCAAGCCGTCCTTCAGTTTCTATGATGAGCAGGCCCCGATTTATACGCGATCGCGCTACCTGCCACCGACGAAGTTGCTGGATTGTGAAGTGAAGGAGTCCATCATTGGCGAGGGTTGTATTCTCAAGGAATGTAACATCAGCCATTCAGTTTTGGGGATTCGGACGCGGATCGAGTCCGGTTGCAAAATTGAGGATGTCTTGGCCATGGGGGCGGACTACTATGAACCCTTTGCCGAGCGGCAAAACATGAACGATTCCAAGCAAATTCCCATCGGGATTGGCGAAGGCTCCACGATCCGCCGCGCCATTATCGATAAAAATGCCCGCATTGGTCAGAAGGTGTTGATCCTCAACAAAGACCGGGTGGAGGAAGCAGATCGGGAATCCGAGGGCTTCTATATCCGCAGCGGCATTGTCGTCGTGTTGAAAAATGCGGTGATCCCCGATGGCACGGTGATCTAATCCCGCTCCGGCTGTGTCATCCCAAGCTGTTTAACCAAACTGTGCTGACGGTGGGCGATCGCCCACCGTTTTTTGATCCCCCCCGTACAAGGGAGAAAATTTGTGATAGCGTTAAGGGCAAGATCCTCCCCGTTGTGCATGACATTAACCGCCCATGGCTCTGTTGAAACCGAAATCCATCTTTCCTGTCAAAAAAACTAAACGCCCAGGCAAAATTAGCCTCTGGATTGAACAGACTTTGGCGATTATTGTCACGATCAATTTATGCTTGGTGGTGTTTGATTTAAGCTATGTTGCCATGCGCAACTTTTGGCTCCAGGGGCGCGTGCGGTTGTTAGATGTGAATATTGGCACATTTACCTATCGTTTCCCAGAGGAGCCAGTGACGATTTTGACGCTGCCGGTGACGGATTGGTATGACTGGGCGAAGGGGATTCAACCCCATCGGGATACGGAAGCCTACTTGGCTGAGTTTGAACTCTTTAAAGAAACCCTGATCACCTACAATCTCGACTCTCCAGAAGTAGAAGCAGTCTTAGCTCGCCTGCGGGATAGTAGTGATGAGATGATTGATACGAATCCCTTCCAAGTGGCCAATAAAACCGGGGCTTTGGAGCGCATTAAAAATATTATGCGGGATCACATTGGTGATGATTCTGCTAAACAATCCTTCCAAACTTTTTGGAGTTTAGATTACCTGAGATCTCGCAATGTTAACCAAGAAATTCGCTTTTTTGAGAGAAAAATTCAACCCCTGATTGAAACCAATTTCTTTCGTCCAGTGGGGGAAAATGGTCAGCCCATTGATAATTTTGGAATTCTTGATTTTCCCTTTGCTGCCTTGTTTTTACTGGAGTTTTTAGCTCACACCTGGGTCATTAGTCGTCGTCGCAAGGGGGTCAGTTGGCGCGATGCGATGTTGTGGCGTTGGTATGATGTGATTTTATTTATTCCCATCCCCTATTGGATGAATATGGCGCGGCTGTTGCGCATCGTCCCGACGGTGATCCGCCTCCATGAATCCCATCTGGTGGACATGATTAAGATTAAGCGGCAGATTAGTCAGGGGTTTGTGGCCAGTATGGCGGAAGACCTCACGGAGGTGGTGGTGGTGAGCTTGTTGAATCAAGTGCAAGGTTCTGTCCGGCGGGGGGAAATTGCCAATATTCTCGCCCAACAACAGCAGAATTCCTATATTGACCTCAACGACACCAACGAGATTGCCGAAATTGTCCGGTTGGTGGCCCAGGTGACGATTAACCAGGTATTACCGGCGACGCGACAGGATTTGGAAGCGCTGATGGACTATACCATTGCTAAGGCGATCGCCGATGTTCCTGCCGCCCAACAGATCCAACGGTTGCCAGGGGTGATGCAGATGCAGGAAAACATCACCAAACAGGTGATTCATAACCTCTATGATGTGGTTTACCGTCAACTGCAACATTTCCTCGAGGTGGATCCGGAGTTTGATGCGCTCATTGAGCAGTTGGCGAAAACCTTCACCCAGTCGATGCGCAATGAAATCCAGGCCCAGCAAAGTATTGACCGCATGGAATATTTACTCATTGCCCTCATTGATGAAATTAAGGTGAACTACGTTCAACGCCTCTCCGAGGAAGATGTGGAGGAGTTAATGGATCAAACCCGGATGTTACGCCAAGTGGCCCATACGGAAGTGAGCTAGAAGCGTCGCTCTTGTCGTTAGATGGACTTGGGTTAGAATCATTGGGGATCGGTGACTGAGCAATTTCAGTTTATTTGTTCCTGCCTGTTGTGGGTTTATCGTTGCGGTTATGTCGTTTTCTTCAATGTTGCAATTTATTTTAGGCGTGATTACTGGATTGATCCTGCTTGTGGCCAGTGGGGCAGCAGCGGGCTATTACTTTTTTAGCCGCATGGTGGCGACACCATCGCGACCGGTTTACCCGGAGGAGCGAGTCTCCCCATCAACGGAAGTGATTGCTGCCCCGGAGCCGGAACCGGAGCCAGCGGAACCAGAACCGGCCCCACCGGAACCGGCGGCTGATGAACTGGAGCCGGGAGCCTATCGGGCGACGGTGACTTGGCCCGATGGTTTGAGCTTGCGCTCAGAGCCAAGGGGTGAGAGTGAATCCATTGGTGGACTGGCTTACGATCAGGAGATGATTATTTTAAGAACCAGTGATGATGGCAATTGGGAGCAGGTGCGGTTGCCCAATAGCGATCGCACCGGCTGGGTCAGGGCGGGGAACTCCCAACCCATTCAGGAATAAAAAAAAACCCGCACGGGGCGGGGTAAGGGGTTTAGACGGCGGTTAGTTTGGGCTTAACAGTTTCCGGTGAGTTTTGCAGGTCTTGGAAAATCCCCAGGAGGCGATCGCCCCAATATTTCACATCGTAGGTGGTGACGGTTTCATACATCTGAGCCATGCGGGCTTTTTGCTCATTTTCGGGCATTTCAATGGCCCGCTCAATGGCTTTGTCCATCTGGGATTGGGAATAGGGATTGGTGAGAATGGCTTCGGGCAATTCCACCGCTGCCCCAACAAATTCAGAAAGGACGAGCACACCAGCATCATCTTGATGGGCCACCACATATTCCTTCGCCACCAGATTTAAGCCATCCCGCAGCGGTGTCGTCCAGCACACATCAGCGAGTTTGTAGTAGCACATTAAATCAATGGGGTTGAGGGGTTCGGTGAACAGCAGCACCGGAGTCCAACCCAGTTGGGCAAACCGGCCATTAATCCGCCCCACCAACTGCTCAATTTCCGTTTGGGTGGTTTCATAGATCCGCATCCCAGTGGCGGGGGTGACGCAGGTGACGAGGAACGTCACTTTGCCATGGAGGTCGGGGCGACGCTCCATCAACCGCTCATAGGATAGGAGCATTTCCTGATTGCCCTTGACGTAATCCACCCGACCGGCGGCAATGAGGAGCTTGCGATCGCCAAATTCCGCCCGCATTTCCGCCAGCCGTTCCACCGCTTCCGGTTGAGCCAACACCGATTGAATATGTTCCGGGTTCGTCCCCACGGGGAAGGCATCGATATGGACGGTGCGGCCTTCGTAGCGCATTTGTGTCACCATTTCCGGTTCCGCCAGGGCTGTGCCGGTGCGGGTGAGGTGGGCCGGGGGATCCGCCCGTTTGATAATGCTCACCTCCCGCAAACTGCGGGCCACATGGACAAAGTTTTCCGAATAACGGGGCACATGGAACCCCACCACATCACAACGGAGTAAGCTATCGACGATCTGCTCCCGCCAGGGCAAGATATTAAACACATCCACCGCCGGAAACGGCGTATGGTGGAAAAAGGCAATTTTCGCATTGGGCTTCAGTTGGCGAATATAGTAGGGAGCCAACCAAAGGTTATAGTCATGCACCCAGATCAGGGCATCATCGGCAGCCTCTTGGCAAGCCGCCTCGGCAAAGAGGCGGTTAATGGTTTGGAAGTTTTCCCAATCGGCGGATTCATCGTTAAAGTGCCAGGGAAAGGAGTGAAGAATCGGCCAAACGGATTCCTTCGAGGTGATGTGATAAAAATGCTTAACCTGTTCAGCAAAGAGGGGAATCCGTAAAACGCTGTAGTTATTTTCTTCCTCCACCTGAACGCGGTCTTGAAAATTCGCTTTTTGCTCCGCGTTGACCTGTTTCCATGCCACCCAAGTGCCCCGATTCACATGGCCAAAAAAGCTCTTGAGGGTGG
>RECT01000367.1 GCA_007693875.1 Spirulina sp. DLM2.Bin59 | reverse complement strand
GTAACGAAAAAACCCCCGCCACCTATAGCGGCGAGGATGAAAAATAAGCCAGATCCTGCGCAATATTGGTTAAGGATGCGCGGCGCTATTGCTGCGACCCAATTGAGCGCGAATAGCAGGCACGGCCAAAAACTGAATAGCATCCTCCATGAGGCGATCGCCCCACAGATTCAACCGCAAAAAATCTAAATCTCCATAGGCTGGATCAAGGGAAAGAGCCATTTTCCCTAACCGAACCGACTCCGGAGATCGGGATTGACGATAGCGGGCGACAGCGATCGCCAACATTGGTTCAGCAGCACTATGATCAATTTTCAAAGCGGCTTCCCAAGCCTGAATCGCAGCATCAGGCTTCCCCTGTTCATATTTGACTAAGCCAATATTATTAATCGCCGGCCAAAACTCATCGGATAGCTCCATTGCCGTTTGATAGGCAGCGATCGCATCTTCATACTCCTGCAGCATATAGTAGGTATTGCCCAGATCAAACCAAGCTTCCACCGATTCTTGATTTTCCCGCAATCCCAGACGAAAAACCTGTTTGGCCTCAAAATACTGCTCCGTCTGGAAATAGGCAGACCCCAACATAAAGAACACCCCCGTTCGTTCTTGAACATTGTGGGAGGGGATCAAATCTCGTGCCCTTTCCAAAGCAGCCACCGCCGCTGGATAATCCTGCTCCTGGAGATACAGGCTACCCAAGAGAAACCAAGCCCGAAAATCCTTAGGAACCAGTTGGGCAGCGAGTTTGGCGAGGGGAAAAGCCAGTTCATACTGCTCAAACCGGGTCAATTGCACAGCATCTTGGAGCATCGACAAACCTTGATCCTCAAGGTTTTGGACATTGAGATCAATCCGGTAGGGTAAAAGGGCTTGACTCAATGCTGGGAGGCCAAGGGGCCAGGTGGCAGCGATCGCCACTAGTGAAAAAATCCAGTTTCGCTTCGGCACAGTCGTCCTAATAAAGTTCAGCAATGGTTCTTTCTATCTTAATGGAGAGATCCAGAGATCCGCCTCAATCCTCAACCTGCCCCCCAAGGCGGTCAAAATTCCTGCCTTTCCCAGGCATTTAATCCGAGCACAATAGTCTAGACTAAACCATTAGGCGGTGCGTTGCCTGGGGCTTCCCATCAGATTCCAATTCCTCCCCCCACAATTTATTTAGCTCGAAATCCTATGACTGCCTCCCCTCCTTTGCAATCCCGTAACCTGCTCCCTTGGATTGTTGGCGTAGCGGGTGTTGGCATTATCGGTGTAGGTCTCATTACCTACAACACGATGTTGGGAACCAATACAATCCTCGAAGACTACACCGTTCCCGTCACCACCACATCCCTCCAAGTTCGGTTTGAAGCCAGTGGCACCGTCGTGCCCATTCGTAGCGTCAACATTAGCCCCAACCAAGCCGGAGAATTGCAACAACTCCTCGTCGATCAAGGCATGCAAGTGGAGCAAGGGCAACGCCTCGCCGTGATGGATAATGCAGCGATTTTTACCCAAGGGGCCCAGGCCGAAGCCCGCTTCCGTCAAGCCGTGGCCAATCTCCGGGAGGCGGAACTCCGTCGCCCCAGCACCATTGAACAGGCCCGCGCCCGGTTCATTGGCGCTCAATCCCGCTTGCAGCAGGCCCAAGCCCGGATCCCCACCCAAATTGAGCAGGCCAACGCCGAACTCGTGGCCGCAACAGAGCGGGCCAATCGCGCCCAGGAGCGAGTAGACCGCTATATTTCCCCCACAGAACAAGGGGCAATTTCTAACAATGCCTTTGATGATGCGGTGGTGGAACTGCGTCGGGCCCAAGCCGATGCCCTGCGGGCCCAAGAAGCCCAACGTCGAGAAATGCAAACCGCCCGCCCGGAAATTCAAGAACTTGAAGCTGCCGTTATTGAAGCCCGCGCCGCCCTCAACCAAGCCGAACAAGGGGCAGCAGCAGAAATTGCCAGTTTACAGGCCGGGGTGGAAGCAGCCCAAGCCGCTGTGGAGGAAATCCGCGTTCAATTTGAAAAAACCCTGATTACTGCCCCCTTTGATGGCGTCATCACCCAGAAATATGCCACCCCTGGAGCCTTTGTCACCCCCACCACTTCGGGATCAACCGCTGCTTCATCTTCTGCCACTTCTATCCTCGCCCTCGCTGAAGGCTTAGAAATCCTCGCCAAAGTCCCAGAAATTGATGTTACCCGCCTACGATTGGGGCAATTTGTTGAGATTATTGCTGATGCCTATCCCAATGAAACTTTCCGGGGGCAAGTGCGATTGATTGCCCCAGAGGCGATCGTTGAGCAAAACGTGACTTCCTTTGAGGTGCGCATTGTTTTGGAGCCCAAGGCCATTGAAGCATTTTTGCCAGGGATGAATGTAGATCTGACTTTTTTGGGGGAACAACTGTCCCGCAGTTTAGTGGTGCCCACGGTGGCCATTGTCCGGGAGGAGGGGGAAACTGGGGTGATGGTGGCGGATGCCCAAAATCGTCCGGTGTTTCGCCCGGTGGAGTTAGGGAGCACCATTGGGGAGCAAACCCAAGTTTTAAGGGGTTTAACCGCTGGGGAGCGGGTCTTTATCGATCTACCTGAGGAGTTCCGCCGCCGTGAGGAATAGGGAATAATTTAATCATCAGACGTTGAGATTGACTACTCCCCGCTCTAAAGAGACGGGGCTGCCAAGCTCCCGAGTTTTTTCATGTTAAACTGGGAAGTTGCTGCTTAGCACTCAACCCAAGCTCAGGAGGTCCCCATGTCTCGTCGTTGTCAACTCACCGGCAAAAAGGCCAATAATGCCTACGCCGTTTCCCATTCCCACCGCCGTACTAAAAAACTCCAGGAAGTTAACCTCCAATGGAAGCGGATCTGGTGGCCCGAAGGGAATCGCTGGGTGAGAATTAAACTCTCCACTAAAGCCCTCAAAACTGTCCAAAAGCACGGTTTACAAGCGGTGGCGAAGGAAGCTGGTATTAACCTCAACAAGTTTTAAGCGATCGGCGATCGCCTCCCCCGCTCTCGCCGCACCCCAAGATCCTCCAAACCCTTGGGGGATTTTGTCCTTGCTCAATCAATCTCAATTCATATTGTGATGCCATGGCAGAACCCGAATCCCCCGAAACCCTTGAAAACCCGGCATCCCCCCCAGAGGAACAGGCCAGCTATGTGAAGCTGGCCATGCGCAACATGGTCAAGAAGCGCGGCATATCCCTCAGGCATTTTTTCCTCTCCACAGCGGGATTGTTGGGGCTACTGGTTGGCTTGGCTTATCTCACCCGTTAATGGATGTTACTGTTAACGGTCAAGACCCCCAAGGCTTAAGCACCATTGCCCCCGCCCAATGGCAAAGCTGGATCCAAACCTGGTTTGCTGCCCTCCCGGAGAGCCTTCCCGCCGCGTCGGCCTACGAGTTGAGCCTCGGGTTTGTCGATGATGCTGAGATGCAGCAGTATAACGCCCAGTATCGGGGCATCGATCGCCCCACCGATGTTCTGGCTTTTGCTGCGTTAGAGCAGGGTTTTCTGCCCCCTTTGCCCCCAGGGGAACCTCTGGATTTGGGGGATGTGATCATTTCCGTGGAAACGGCCCAACGGCAGGCGATCGCCCAAGGCCATAGCCTCGAACAGGAACTGATCTGGCTCGCCAGTCACGGCGTTTTACACCTTTTGGGCTGGGATCACCCCGATGAACTGCAACTAGCCGCCATGTTGGCCAAACAAACCGAATTAATCGAACTACTCACCCCCTAAACCCGTTGATTGATATGGGGTTGAGCACCTTAAACCCCAAGAGCGAGGGGTGAAGCCCCTTCCCCCGAAGAGCGCCCAAGACGCTATTTGTTCGCTCAAAACATCGAAGGAGGGACAATTGATGTTAGAACAGTGGACGGTAGGGGAATGATCACTCAACAACCATTGAGGTTAACAGTCATCATTTTATTGACAATCATCCCCTTGGCTGATTTCATTCCCCTACTAATTGTCCTCCTTGTTGACATCCTCCCTGTCCTAAAGGCACGGGGATCGCCAGTCTGCCTACATTAAGTAGACTCCTGATGGGTAGACAGACAAGCAACTGCCCCAGATCGGGGTCTAACACTGCTTAACGTCTGTCCATTCAGGTCGGCTTGCCCAGCCGCCAAAACATTAAGTTTTAATGGTGTCATGATACCATGGACAGAGAAAACTGGATCGATAAATTGGACGAAAAAAGCCACCCTAAAAGGGCGTAGCTCTCAGATCCATTAATTTTGGTGAAGGTCATGACCCTCGATTCTCATCGTTCCCCCCAATGCGATGTAACGCCTGTTCCGTCGCTCTATGTTCCCATGTCCCCACGTAGTTCTGAATCCCGCCAGTTTGCTTGGCAAATCGCCCCCAACCTGTGGTTGAGTTTTCGCTATGCCTGGGCGGGGATTAGCTACGCCTTTAGAACCCAGCGCAATTTCCGGATTCATACGGTGATTGCCACTTTGGCGGTGATTTTGGGGGTCGTTTTGGGGGTGAGTTTCACCGAGCTGGCCATTGTGGCCTTGACCTGTGCTTTGGTGATGGTGTTGGAATTGTTGAATACGGCTTTAGAATCTGTGGTGGACTTGATGGTTCAGCAGACTTATCATGAATTGGCGAAAATTGCCAAGGATTGCGCGGCAGGGGCGGTGCTGGTGGCGGCGATCGCCTCAATTTTGGTCGCCGGCTTAATTCTTTTGCCGCCCTTGTTTACCCTGATCATTACCCTATTTTCACCCTAAACAGAAGGAGAACCGTTTTTGCTGCTGGTTATTGACAATTACGACAGCTTTACCTACAACCTCGTGCAGTATTTGGGGGAACTGGGGCGCGAGTTTCCCGTCGCTCAAGAGATCCATGTGGTGCGCAATGATCAGATTGATGTGGCGGGGATTGGGGCGATCGCCCCCGATGGCATCGTTATTTCCCCCGGCCCCGGTCGCCCCGATGATGCCGGGGTATCCCTGGCGGTGATTCGGGAGTTAGGGCCGAAAATGCCGATCCTGGGGGTTTGCCTAGGACACCAAAGCCTCGGTCAGGTTTTTGGCGGTCAGGTGATCTCGGCTCCCCTCCTGATGCATGGCAAAACCTCCGATATTCATCACAACGGCCAAGGGGTTTTTGCGGGATTGCCCAACCCCATCGCCGCCACCCGCTACCATAGCCTTGTGGTGGAGCGATCGAGTCTCCCCCCCAGCCTTGAAATTACCGCCTGGGTGGAGGATGGCACAATCATGGGCCTGCGCCATCGGGACTATCCCCACCTCGAAGGCGTACAATTCCATCCAGAGAGCGTCCTAACCCCCCTGGGGAAGACCCTTCTCCGCAACTTTTTAACCCCATTGCCGATTAAAACTCTCTCAAATTCATGAAGCGAAGCACCTTTCTGCGTTATCTCGGAGCCGGCGCCTTAACCACCCTCGGCCTACACCATAGCGTCACCGCTCCCACTGCCGCAGCCCAGGGGGCAGGGCTCACCATTCAATGGTTTGGCCACACCTCAGCATTATTTACCGGCGATGGCCAGCGGATTTTGGTCAATCCCTTTCGGGCCTTGGGCTGTACCGCAGGATTTCGC
>RECT01000363.1 GCA_007693875.1 Spirulina sp. DLM2.Bin59 | reverse complement strand
ATAGCCACTGATCAACCCCAAAGGCACACCAATGGAGAGGGAAAGGCTAGTGGCGAGGATCACCACCTGAAAGGCGGCCCTACTGCCAAACACCGTCCGCGCAAAAATATCATAACCTTGGCGGCTCGTGCCGAACCAATGGGCGGCGCTGGGGGGCTGATGGAGAGGGTTAGGGAGAAATTCTTGAGGGCTGGCCAGGAGGCCCCATTGAACGAAGAGAGGGGCCAGGAGGGCGATCGCCCCCCATCCCCCCGTAATCGCCAAACCCACCAGCATCAATTGCCGCGACAGGGAAGGACGCTGAAAAAACTGCAACCATCGAGCCTGATGGGCCGCCATAGGGATTGATCAGAATGGGACGGGGCAATTATCCCATGTTTTTCGGGATTTGCCCCTAACGGGAATCACTCAAGGCCAAGGCCCCATTGGCCGCTCCGGCTGTTTCCCCGAGATAAATTTCTCGAATATCCTCCGGCAAATTCACCGTCACCATCCGATAGCTTTCCTGGAGATAATCCTGTACCTGAGCGGGGGAAAGCATATCCCCTTCCGCTTGGAGGTAGGCGGCGATGCGGGTGGGACTCCATTGGAAGGTTTTCGCCATTAGGAGGATGAGGCGAATCATCGGGGGGAGGCGATCGAGGGCCTGCTCTAGATAGCACCAGAGGGGGGGGGAGGTGGTCTTGAGGTCGTAGGTGATCGATTCCACCGGGGGCAATTCCGCCTGATTGATGCAGAGGGCGGTGACGTTGATCAGCCAATTTTGAAAGGAGGTGGCCTCAATGGCCGCCGCCCCCCGTAGTTCTAAGCCTCGCATTTCATGGCAAACATGCCGCCAGGTGAGGGCAAAGAGATAATCCCCCTGGACGGGCGATCGCGCCGCATGGGCAATGAGGGTGTAGACAATGGGGTGATATCGGCAAAACAGAGCCACAAAATACTTACCCTGTTCAGGATGACGCTGAAACAAAGTGAGCAAGTCCTGATCACTATAGCGAAACAGGGCTTTCACGGTGGGATGATGACATTCAGGAAAGCGTTGCGGTTGCACAGGCTTCTAGCACCCTCATTGGGGATAATCAACTTGCCGCCATTTTGACACTCCCCGCGCCAAAGCGATGGGGATTCTTGGTTCATCGACCGGACTTAACCGAAGTAGGATTGCTCCAACCCAGCCAGAGGTCTAATCTCCCCAAGCGTATCACTATTCCCCGTCCAAACGCCAGGGCGATCGAAAAGCCCAGCGCCATCCTACTGAGGGTGAAACGAGGTTCGCTAAAATACAATGCAGATTGCCTCTGTTGTTCGTTCATTTATGCCCACGCCCCCTAGCCTCGAACCCGCCGATCCCCTCCCCACCACCCCAGAAGCCACCCCCTTCACCATTCCCGACCCTCAACCCCAAATCACAGTCAACCTCGCGGCTCTCAATGGGTTTGTGATGCTGATCGCCCTGGGTCTGATGGTGATTGGCTGGGTGATTGATTTTGCCCCCCTGTTGTTTTGCGGGGCCTTGGTGGCGCTGTTGGTGGCATTGCGGATCACAGTGCCCGCGTTGAGCCGCTGGTTTGTGCGCTTTTTAACCCCCGATGAACGGCAGATTCTCCTCGGGGTCTTGGGGAGCCTGGGGGCGATCGCCGGTTTTGGTCAAATTCTCGGCGTTTATCAACGGATTAACCAATGGTTGATCAAGGCCAAATGGGATGAATTCGGCTCCTGGGCGGAATGGTTCGGCGCAGTGGGGCAGATCATGATCGCCGTGATTGCGGTCTATGTGGCCTGGCAGCAATATGTGATTTCCAAAGATCTCACCATCCGCCAAAACACAATTACCCAACAGCAAACCATTGATGCCTACTTTCAGGGTATTTCTGATCTAGCCCTCAGTGATGAGGGGTTATTAGAAGATTGGCCCCAGGAGCGGGCCTTTGCCGAAGGCCGGACGGCGGCAATCCTCAGCAGTGTGGATGCTTTTGGGAAGGCGAAAATCCTCCGGTTTTTATCCCAATCCCGTTTGGTGACACCGTTAAAGCGGGATGGCCTCCTGGGGCGGGCGATCCTCGATGGGGAAGGGGGCTATGCAGAAGACCGGGTGCAGGGGCTACGGGTGATTGATTTAGGGGTGATGTTGGCCCGGGCGGATATGTCCGAGACAGATTTGCGCTGGACAGACCTCAGTGATGCCTACATGATTGGCGCGGATTTGAGCCATTGTGATTTGGTGCGGGCCAATTTGGCCCGGGCGGTGTTGTTTGAGGCTAATTTACGGGAGGCGGATATTAAGGGGGTGCGGTTTTTCTATGGCCCGGTGGAAACCGCCACCCCCCGCAGTTTAACGGCACCTCCGGACTATGAAACCGGGGCTCATACCGGGGCGGTGATTGAAAAGGCAGATTTCACCCGCGTCCAACGGATGAGCGAGGAGCAACGGTATTATTGCTGTGCTTGGGGAGGGGAAAAAACCCGTGGTACGATTCCGGGGGGATGCGCCGGGATTCCCAATCAGTTAGGGCGGTGATTATGCAATATTCCTTTGTGATTCCAGTTCATAACGAAGAGCAAAATTTACCGGAGTTGGTGCGACGGTTGGGGGGGGTGGGCGATCGCCTTGATGCCCCCTGTGAATTTATCTTGATTGACGACGGCAGCCGCGATCGCACCCTACCCCTCTTGCGGGAAATCCACCAGCGGGATTCTCGCTTCTGTTACCTCAGTTTTGCCCGCAATTTTG
This sequence comes from Spirulina sp. DLM2.Bin59, assembly GCA_007693875.1. Lineage (GTDB taxonomy): Bacteria > Cyanobacteriota > Cyanobacteriia > Cyanobacteriales > Spirulinaceae > Spirulina. The sequence goes on along the minus strand of RECT01000363.1, from coordinate 2,835 downwards.
GCCACCAATTGGCCGTCACCGCTGGGTTAAACCATGCCCGGGGCCAGGCGATCACAGTGATGGATGGGGATTTACAGGATCCACCGGAGTTGGTGTTAGAGATGATTGAGCAATGGCGGGCGGGGTATCAGGTGGTCTATGCCCAACGGACAAAACGCCATCAGGAGCATTGGTTAAAGCGGTTCTATGCCTATCTGTTCTATCGGCTGTTGCGGCGGTTGGCCAATGTGGACATCCCCACGGATACCGGCGATTTTTGCCTGATGGATCGCCAAGTGCTAGATGTGCTCAATGCCATGCCGGAACGGAACCGTTACCTGCGGGGACTACGGGCTTGGATTGGCTTTAAACAGACGGCGGTACAGTTTGAACGCCATTCCCGGTTTGCGGGCGATCGCCAATACACGTTTAGAAAATCCCTTTCCCTGGCCCTCAATGGTCTCTTTTCCTTTTCCCGTGTTCCCCTCCGCCTCGCCACCTATACGGGGATTGTGGCGGCATTGTTGTCGCTGATCATGGCGGCATTGGTGTTTTACTGGCGGTTTTTTGAAACGGGGAATCCTTTAGCGGGCTACGCGACGATTTTAATTGCCGTGTTTTTTTTCGGGGCGGTGCAGTTGGTAAGTATTGGTATTTTGGGGGAATATATTGGCCGGATCTATGAAGAGGTCAAGGGCCGCCCCCTCTATGTGTTGGCGGAGGTGGGGGGATTAACGCCAAGGGTCTAGAGGGAGGCGATCGCCTCTGCCTCCGTCGGTTTCCAAAGGGTATCGCCAAACAGCACCAGGGAGCATTCAATCTTACTTAAAACCTCGGTGGTGACATCACTCACCGCCAACCCCGCAATCGTCCGCCGCCGCACCGATCGCAACATCACCAAATCATGGCTTTGGGCTTGGTAGAGAATCGCCTTCGCCGTGTTGTCATGGTGCATGATTTTAATTTTGATCGAGACAGAGCCAGCAATTTGAGCAATATAAGCCGTTAGTTCCGTCTCCATTTGCGCCACCTGTTGGGGATGGGTGTAGCGATTGCAGACATAAAGCACCGTCACCTCCCCGGCATGGGTATCGGCAAACAGTTGGGCAAAACGGTACCGTTTGCAAGGCTGAAGGTGTGATGCCCTTGATGGGCACCAAGATGCGCCCTAAATTCATCGGTTCATCCAACAGCCGCATCACCGCTACCGGACAATGGGAAGCCCAAAAGACATTATCAATCACGGATCCAAACAGCCGCGCCTGTAGGCTGGTGGTGGTGCTCCACCCCATGACGATCAGGCTGGCATTGTATTCCCGTGCCGTGCGGCTAATGCCATGGGCAACATCATCATCGATGCGAATGCGGGGTTCGGTGATGATGTCATGGTCACGACCAATGGCCGTAGCCCGCTCCAGCAGGCGATCGCTCTGGCGTAGGACGAGGTTTAAATGGAGATCATCCATGTGCACATGGGCCTTGGCGATGGCCAAGGGCACAATACAGCCCTGCTCATGGCGAGCCAGCATTGCCCCCATTTCAATCAAATATTGCTGGGTGTAGGGGTTGGAGAGGGCAATGAGGACGGTGAATTTTTGGTTGGCGGGAATGGCAACGGGGTTATCCAGGCTCAGTTCCGCCAGCGTACCGATGGTTGCTAAATCCTGAGGAACCGTTAACTTCCGGGCAAACTGGGCTGTCAGCACCGGCCCCAGAATCGCCGTCACCAACATCATCACAATCACCCCATTAAACACCGATTCCGTGATCACCCCCGCATTGGTGGCCACCAATGCCGCCGCCAAGGTTGCCGCCACCTGGGGCATGGATAACGACCACATGGTTAACATTTCTACCCAGGAATAGCGGTAGGTCAATTTGGCCGCCAGGGCCGCGAGGAATTTAGCGAGGATCAAGCCCCCCACGAGCATCGCGGTGAAGCCAATGCCCGTTGTTAACGTCACTGCAATCCCGGAAAGGTTTAACAGTAGCCCCATATTGACGAAGAAAAAGGGGATAAACAATGTGCTGCCCACAAACTCCACCTTTTCCTTAACGGGCGATCGCCCCACCACATCATTCACCGCCAGCCCCGCTAAAAAGGCCCCCACGATGCGATCGACATTGATCAACTCTGCCCCCACGGAAGCGAGGAACACCGCCAAGAGCACAAACAAAAATTGATTGCTCTGTTCATCCCCTGTGCGGCGAAAGTAATCTTTCCCGGCCCAATCAAACCCAAACAGGACAATGGCGCAATAGAGGGCCAACATCACCAACTGGGCAATCAGGCTCGCGGCGGAAAAGTCGCCAGCATTGATGGCAATACAAACCGCCAACACCAATAGGGCGGCAATATCTGTGAAAATGGTCGCCCCGATCGTCACTGTCACCGCTTCGTTCCGCACCAAGCCGAGGCGATTGACAATGGGATACCCGAGCAATGTATGGGAAGACAACAGCGACCCAATTAAAATCGAACCATTCCACCCAAAGCCAAAGGTGCGCCCCACCATTACGCCCATCACCATGGGAATGATGAATGTGGCAAACCCAAACCCCATGGAGCGGTTTTTCGTTTTGCGAAATTGGGAGAGGTCAATTTCTAACCCGGCCACAAACATCAGGTAAATTTTGCCGATGTCTGATAGCAGTTTCATGGTTTCACTCTCGGCACTGAGCAAACCGAGGCCGCTTTGCCCCAGGCAGACCCCTGCCACCAATAGCCCCACCAACCCCGGCAGCCGCAACCGCTCAAACAGGGGCGGGATCGTCAAAATCACCAAGAGCAGGAGGGTGAAGGAAATCAGGGGGCCGCTGGGGAGGGCGTTGAGCAATGAGGCCATAACGTTAGGG
>RECT01000362.1 GCA_007693875.1 Spirulina sp. DLM2.Bin59 | reverse complement strand
ATGGCACATTGATTGATCCGTAGGATGGGGATGAAATAGGGGGCAAGATGGGGGGCAAAACAGAGGGCGAAACAGAGGGCGAAAAATTTTTCGCCCCTACCAGAAGCCTTTGGCGGCGATCGCCTCCTGAATCTGTTGCTGCACTTGATCCACCGATGCAGTGGCCTCAATCCGCACCATCCGCTCTGGTTCAGCCGCCGCCAACTGGGCAAAGCCGTCCCGCACCCGCTCATGAAAGGCGCGATCCGCTGCTTCAATGCGATCGCCCCTCCCCGAACGACGACCTAAACCCACCTCCACTGGCACATCCAACCATAGGGTGAGATCAGGGGTGAGTCCCCCGGTGGCAATGGCATTGAGTTGGGCAATTAGCCCCCGGTCTAAGCCCCGCCCCGCCCCTTGGTAGGCCCAAGTGGAATCGGTGAAGCGATCGCACAAGACCCAATCCCCTCGGGCTAAGGCGGGGCGAATGACCGTATCAATATGTTGGGCGCGATCGGCGGCAAATAACAGCAGTTCTGCCCGTTCGACAATGCTATCCCCATGGAGTAACAATGTCCGGAGTTGCTGACCTAGGGCTGTACCCCCTGGTTCACGGGTGGGAATCACCGCGCCTTGTTTGCCGATTTTTTGGGCAAGCCAAGGCTGCGATCGCTGAATTTGCGTGGTTTTCCCCGCCCCCTCTCCCCCTTCAAAGACAATCAATCGACCCGTCATAACCCACCATGAATTTTAAGATTTTCTTTAGAATAAAATGTCACAACCGTGATCCGGTTATTTTGAACTCTAGGGTGAAGTGTTAAGCTAAACAAAAATCGGGTGTTAGGCACAATCCACTGACAGAACCCTGCTTAAAACGTTAGAGTGTGGACAAACCTGCTTGGTGAAGGTGCTGACAATCTCAATTGTAAAATCGCTCATGGTTGAGAGCGAACAAGAAAACACCATTCAGAAAGGAAGACTATGGCTCGCTACTCCTGCTCATTTTCAAGCCACAACCCCATTGAAATTCTGCTTAACCATTTAGGTGAGGCCCTGCGTTCCTGTGACATTGAGATCATCTACCGCAACAAGGAGTATGTTGTCGGTCGTGAGAAGCCGGGGAATGTGGCCTTTACAAAACTCGTCACCGTTGAAGCCTTGATTGATTATCAAGGGGTGACATCGAAGGAAGTCCATTTAAATTGCATTCTCAAAAACGAAGAGCTACCCCTGAAACAGGATAACCACTGTCGCCAAGTCTTTGACACAGTGAAACGCAAGATCGAAAGCCAAACCCCCTGGCAATTGCAGTAGGCTTAAAGGTCTTCTCCATCTTCACTGGCTGCGCCAGAATCATAATTATGGTGGCTTGCCCCTTCCGTATCCCCTGACATCATCGCCGGATCGATGAGGGTGATATCGAAGGGGTCTTCTGGGGGGGGTGTGGGGAGTTCATCCCCGTGGCGTGTCGGGAAAATCCGCGCTTGGTAGATCGCCGACACCTGAGGGCCAAAAATCACTTCATCCCCATGTTGGAGGTTGTGTTGGGAGATTTTGCGGCCATTAATCAGTAAACCATTGACGCTGGGCCGACCCTGGGCATCTCCATCGGCAATGCGATAGAATGCCGTACCGTCTCCACGGGTTTGTCGGGTCAAGATCGCATGGTGACGGGAAACAAACTGAGAACTCAGGTGAATATCGCAACTGCGATCGCGCCCGATGGAATATTGACCTGCCAGGAGAGGTACGGAACGTCGCCCTCTGGCATCTTCGACGATCAGTAGATGCTCTTGCTGCGGTTGTGGTATTGGTGCAGTCATGGACAACCCGTGTATGCCTCGTGTTGCTGGATGAGAGAAAAATTAGTGGCTCAATACTCCCTATTCTGTCACAGTGAATTTACACTTCTAGGACAAAATAATTAATCTTGGCTTGCTAATTCTGGCCGTGATCTCTGAGGACAGAGAAGCGATCGCGCAACAATAACGAATTGGTGACAACAATCACAGAGCTAAAAGCCATCAAGGCCCCTGCCATGGGCGGACTGAACACAATTCCCCACTTGGGCAGTAGCAAACCCGCAGCAATTGGAATAAGAAGGCCATTGTACCCCAAGGCCCAGATGAGATTTTGGCGAATTTTAGCAAAAGTTGCCCGGCTCAAGTTTAAAACCGCTGCGATGCCCCCCAATGTGACCGGGGCGGTGGGGGATGCCAACAGAATAATATCGGCAGTTTCTAGGGCCACATCGGTGCCACTGCCGAGGGCAATGCCCACATCAGCCTGGGCTAGAGCTGGGGCATCATTAATGCCATCGCCTACCATGGCAACACAGTGATTTTCAGCTTGGCGTTGGGCAATTTCAGCGGCTTTGTGGGCGGGGAGAACTTGGGCAATCACATCGGTGATGGCTAATTGACGGGCGATCGCCGCCGCCGCCGCTGGCTGATCCCCTGTCAGGAGCACGACATTTAACCCCAAATCCTGGAGATTTTTTACGGTTTGCGCGGCTTCAGGCCGGAGGGGATCGCTAAAGGCCAAGAGGCCAATACAGGCATCATTAAGGGCAACGTAAATGACGGTTTTACCCTCAGCGGCGAGGATTGCTGTCTGGGTGGTCAGGATCTCAGGAATCGTCATGCCAGCTTCTATGAGCCAGCGAGCATTCCCCACCCGGCAGGTACAAGGGGGCTGATCGGGAGGGTAAAGTTGGGCAGATGCGCCATAACCGGGTTCACTGTGCAATTCCCCAGCGGGCCAAAGCGGTAGGGTTTCCCGTTGGGCCGCGTTGAGGAGGGCGGTGGCAAGGGGGTGCTGGCTGCCTTGCTCAACGCTGGCGGCCCATTGGAGCAATTCCCTGGTGCTGCAATTCCCCAAGGGATAGCGGTCGGTCATGGTGGGACAGCCTTGGGTGAGGGTTCCGGTTTTATCAAAAACAATGGTATCGACACGGTGGGCCGCTTCGAGACTATCGCCACCTTTGATCAGTAGGCCCCGCTCTGCCCCGAGGCTGGTGGCCACTAAAATCGCGGTGGGGGTGGCGAGGCCCAAAGCGCAGGGACAGGCGACGACGAGGACGGCGATCGCCAATTTTAAGCTCAATAAACTGGCCACCATGTCCCCCTGGCCCCCTAACCAGGTTTCTCCCCACACCGACCAAAGGATCAGCGTGAGGAGGGCGATCGCCATCACCCCATAGGCAAAATAACCCGAGAGTTGATCCGCTAACCGCTGAATGGGGGCTTTGCGGCTCTGGGCGGCTTCAACGGCGGCGGTAATTTTGGCTAAGGTTGTGTCCTTGCCCACCTGCTCCACTTGAATCGCCAGCATTGCGCCTTGATTGATTGTGCCAGCGGTGACGCGATCTCCCACCCCCTTCACCACCGGAAAAGATTCCCCCGTTAGCATCGACTCATCCACCGTCGATTGCCCCTGCATCACCTGGCCATCCACCGGCATCTTTTCCCCCGGTAACACCCGCACCCATTCCCCCACCCGCAGCGATCGCACAGGAATTTCAATCCCGGCTTCTTGGGCGAAATCCGTGGGGCTAACGAGGCGGGCGGTTTGGGGTTGCAACTCAATCAAAGCCTCTAAAGCAGCGGTGGCGCGACGACGGGCTTGCCCCTCCAACGTCCGCCCCAAAAAGATAAAGCCCAACAACATCACCGGCTCATCAAAAAAGCAATCCCACCCCAGTTCTGGCCAGATCAAGGCAGCACAACTGGCCAGATAGGCGCTCCCCGTTCCCAGGGCAATGAGCGTATTCATATTGGGGTTGCCATAGCGCAAACTCCGCGCCCCATCGATAAAAATATCCCGCCCCGGAATCAAAATCGCCAAGGTGGCCAGGCCCCAATGGCTACTAATTTGGCTCAACACCGGAATCATCGGGCCGCCCCAGTGGCCCCAATGGCCCAGGGCGGAAAAGAAGAGGAGGATGGCGGCGATCGCCAACCGTTGCTGTTGTTGACGCTGCTCCACCAGGGCGCGATCGCGCCAACTGGGTTGATGCTCCGAGGTTTCCCCCTCACTGCCTCGGGGGGTACTGGGGAAACCCCGCTGGCTGAGATAGGCTGCCATTGTCGCCGGTTCAATCACCATGGGGTCATACTCGACAACGGCGATGGCCGTAATCAAATTCACACAGGCGGCAATTACGCCCTCCTGTTGGCGGAGCTGTCGCTCCACAGCACTAACACAGCCCGCACATTGCATCCCCTCCACATCCAGGATTAAGGTTGCCACAGATTGAGAGGATGGAGCAGGGGGAGCTTGGGGGGTGGTAATCATAAAAAACAGGTAAACCAGACAGACTGGAGGTTAAAGCGGTTCAGGGGCAGTCGTTGGGAGGATGTGGTTAATAATGTAGCGAATGAACTGCCTAACCAACAGATTTGATACTACAATGCAAGCCATGTTTTGCGGCCAATGAAGTTAACGTGATTAATCATGACTGAACGGATGCGGGTTGGGATTGTGGGAGCATCGGGCTATGGTGGGGTGCAGTTGGTGCGCCTCCTGCTGGATCATCCTAAGCTTGAAATTGTCTATGTCGGCGGCAAAAGTAGTGCGGGGCAATCCTTTGCTGAACTTTACCCCCATTTTGACCAACAGTTTGACCTCACCATCGAACCCATTGATCTGGATGTGATTGCCGATCGCTGTGAGGCTGTATTTTTAGCCCTCCCCAATGGTCTAGCCTGCGATCTGGCTCCCGCCTTAATTGCCAAGGGCTGTAAGGTTTTGGATCTCTCGGCGGATTATCGCTTTCAGGATTTAAACACCTATACCGCTTGGTACAAGAAAGAGCGAGAAGATCGGGACTTGGCAGAAACGGCGGTATATGGCTTGCCGGAACTGTATCGCAGCGGTATTCAGGAAACGAACCTTGTGGGCTGTGCCGGTTGCTACTGTACGGCCAGTTTATTGGCGATCGCCCCCCTCCTCAAGCAAGGGTTAATCCTCCCAGAAACCGCGATCATTGATGCCAAATCCGGCGCTTCCGGCGGCGGTCGTCAAGCTAAAGTGGGAATGCTCCTCGCCGAAGCCGGTAACTCCTTTGGGGCCTATGGTGTGGGCGGGGCGCACCGCCACACCCCAGAAATTGAGCAGGTGTGCAGTGAATTAGCGGGCCAACCGATGCGGATCCAATTCACGCCCCATCTGATCCCCATGGTGCGGGGGATTCTCGCCACGGTCTACGCCACACTCCGGGATCCAGGGTTAGTGCGGGAAGATTTACTAACGATTTATAAAGCCTTCTATCGCTCCTCCCCCTTTGTGAAAGTTCTACCGGCAGGGGTCTACCCCCAAACGAAATGGGCCGCTGGGACAAATCTTTGTTATATCGGGGTAGCGGTGGATAATCGCACTGATCGCGTCATTGTCCTCTCCGCCATTGATAACCTGATTAAGGGACAATCAGGCCAAGCAGTGCAATGTCTTAACATTATGATGGGCTGGCCGGAAACCTTAGGTTTACCGACATTGGCTTTTTATCCCTAGGATGAGAGTAGGAAGTAGAGAGTAGTAGGAAGCAAAAATTCCCCTTCCCCCTTCATCCTTCATCCTTCATCCTTCATCCCTCATCCCTCCCCCCCCCTCCCCCCTGG
>RECT01000357.1 GCA_007693875.1 Spirulina sp. DLM2.Bin59 | reverse complement strand
GGTGTTGGCGGTGACGGGGGGGTTGGTGTTTGGGGCAGCTTGGGGAACGGTGTTGTCAGTGGTGGGGGGAACCTCCGGGGCGATCGCCGCCTTCTATCTGGCCCGCTACTACGGCCATGATTGGGCAGAGCGCCGCTTTGGCCACCATCAACGGCTCCGCTGGTTCCGCCGTTCCGTTGAGGAACGGCCCCTTTCTTTCGTCCTAGCCGTGCGGTTTTTTCCCATTTCTCCCTTCACTGTGGTCAATTTTCTCTTTGGCCTCACTCCCATTGCCCTCAAACCCTATGCAATGGGAACAGCATTGGGGATTCTACCGGGGACTATTCTCTATGCCAGTTTAGGTGCAACGGGTAAAACAGCCCTCGCAACGGGGCAGATGGGGCCATTCTTTCTCGCTGTCTTTCTGTTAAGTCTGCTGGCGATCGCCCCCCTCGTTTATGAACCCCTGCGAGAACGGTTTAAACCTTAACCAGATCGCATTTTAACCCCTCCGCTTTGCCAAGTAACCCTACAAGTTAGGCTAGGATAGTGGAAGATCTGTGCAGAAACCAATACCTATGAGTCCCCATACCGCAATTCTTTGTGTGGATGACGAAGTAACAATTCTCAAAAGCTTGGAGATTGAACTCCGTTCAATGCTAGCATCCCAATATCTTTGCGAATTTGCCGAAAGTGCCGATGAAGCCTTTGAAATTATTGACGAATTACGTCGTGAAGGCATCATGATTGTGTTAATTGTTTCTGATTGGTTAATGCCCGGCATGAATGGTGATGAGTTTCTGATCCGGATTCACAAAATTTATCCGGACATCACCACGATTATGTTGACGGGCCAAGCCGATGAGCAAGCCATCCGTCGCACCTACACCGAAGCTAAACTTTTTCACTGTTTGCAAAAGCCTTGGCAAGCTTTAGAACTACAGACATTAATCTCTACCGCACTCTCGCAGCATGAAGCATAAACTGGCGATTATTTGCGTTGACGATGAACCCAGTATTTTACGCAGTATTCAAGCGGAACTGGAGAATTCTCTAGGGCCAGATTGTATTATTGAGTTAGCTCAGGATGGCGAAGAAGCCCTGGAAGTGATTGATGAATTAACAGCGGATGACCACCAGGTGGCGGTGGTGATTGCTGATTATATTATGCCGGGTTTGAAGGGGGATGATTTGCTGATCAAAATCCATTCCCAAAATCCGCGAATTTTTAAAATCATGTTAACTGGCCAAGCCAATGCTGATGCGGTGGGACATGCTGTCAACGCTGCCAACTTGTACCGCTACATAACAAAGCCGTGGGATAAAGATGATTTAGTGACTACAGTTCGGGAAGCTCTACGGAGCTTTAACTATGATTTAAAGTTAGAAGAAAAAAATACGGTTCTCCAGGAATTAAATCAATATTTAGAGCAAAAAATAGCAGAGCGCACCACTGATTTACGCCATGCTAATCATCAGCTCAAAATCCTGAATGGTGAATTAACCCGCTCCAATGAAGCCCTTGAGCAGTTTGCTTTCACCATTGCCCATGATCTCCGTCAACCCCTTCAAAGTATTATCGGGTTTGCGAAGTTATTGCGGGTGCAGTTTGGCGATCGCCTCGAACCGCCAGCCATTGTCTATGTGGAGAAAATTATTGGCGGGAGCGATCGCCTCCAACAGATGATCGAAGGGTTATTGGCCTACGCCCAAGCGGGGATTGAACCCCATGGCCTCACAATCACCGATTGCAATACTGTGATCCGGGAAGTCCTCGCCAACCTCCAATTCACAATCCAAAATACCCAAGCTCAAATTACGGTGGAGCCGTTGCCGACGCTGGCCGTCAACACCACGCAAGTTTTACAGTTATTTCAAAACCTGATCGGGAATGCCCTCAAGTTTGCTCGCCCCAACCTCTGCCCCCATGTGGAAATTTGGGTGGAACGGCAGGAACAGGCTTGGCAATTTGGCATCCGGGATAATGGCCGGGGCATCCCCCCCGAGGAATGCGATCGCATTTTCAAACTCTTTCATCGTGTCCCAACTGAAGCCTCTCCTCCAGGCTCTGGGATTGGTTTAGCCACCTGCCAAAAAATTGTCGAACGCTACGGGGGCAAAATTTGGGCAGAATCCCAATGGGGGGCCGGCACAACGATCTACTTCACCCTACCCCAGAGGCCCGACGACTGCCACTGCTAAGGGCAAATCCAGTGGTCTCCACATTGACAGCCTGGCTGCAATCGCGTCAAGATGAGAGGCGGTGATGAATTTTTGTAAAATTTTTGTAAATAGATAGGGATGTCCGTGGAAATCTTATCCCTCGACCGTTTGGAAGACCTGGCCCAACTCTACGGCTATTGGGTGATCTTTATCGGTATTGCTTTGGAAAATACGGGGATTCCCCTTCCCGGTGAGACGATTACCCTCGTGGGCGGATTTTTGGCGGGGAGTGGCGATCTCAGCTATTGGGGGGTGCTGGTTAGTGCCATTGGTGGGGCGGTGTTGGGGGATAACTGTGGCTATTGGTTGGGGAAATGGGGAGGATGGCCCCTCCTTGTGCGGGTGGGGGGATGGTTTCGGATTTCAGAACCGCAACTCATTGCTGCTCGGCAACAGTTCAGCCTCAATGCGGGGCGGGCGGTGTTTTTTGGCCGGTTTGTGGCGCTGTTGCGGATTTTCGCGGGGCCAATGGCGGGGATTGCCCAAATGCCCTACCGCCAGTTTTTACTCTGTAATTTAGGGGGGGCGACGGTGTGGGCGGTGTTAATGGTGACGCTGGCCTTTTTTGTGGGGCGGTTGATTCCCTTGGCGCAGTTGGTGGGTTGGGTGACGCAGTTTGGGGTTGTGGCCCTGTTGGCGGTGGTGGGGGCGATCGCCTTGACGGTTTGGCTCGAATCACGGAAAAAACCGGAAATTTCTGGCAGTGATTCCTAGATCAATGTCAAGAGCCCGACTGCTATTCCCGAAGATGGGTTTAGGGTGGGGTTAAGTTTTCTACCCCAACAACCAATGATTCTCTCAATTTGGCGATCGCCCCATGGTGCCCTCCTGGGTACTGCCCTGGCGCTGGTGGCAGCATTCCCTGCCACCGCTGCCACCTTTAGCATTACCGATATTACCGGCACTTGGACAGGGATTGATGGCAACCCCTGGTACTCTTCCGGCATGGGAACCCTGAACATCCGCTGGGGAGCAGCCGCTACCACCTCCGGCCCAAGCGGCTTTAACTTTACCGCCGCCAGTGATGTCACCATTGGTAGCGGCGATCAATTCATCCTCGGAGAACTCACCCACCTCAACTTTCCCATCTGGTCAGGGACAGGGGCCGATGGAGCGGATCTCGCCTTGGCCATGACCATTGATGGCATCGTCCAAACCTTTAACTACAGTTTCACCATTGATGAAACCCCCAATAATGTTGCCCTGGCCAACTGCCCAATTTTCCAGATCAGCACCGTGCCCTGTGATGACAAAATCGACTTTACCAGCCCCTTTAGTTTGGCCACCTTTACCAAAGGCAATGCCAACTACACCCTGGAACTCCTCGGCTTTAGCCGTACCGTCGATGCCTTCAATCCCGTAACTTCCTTCATCACCGAGGAATACAAAGCCTCCTCCGGGTTTTTGGTAGGGCGGCTCGTGGTGGATCCGCAAACGGTGGCGATCGCTGACCCCGAACCCCAACCCAACCCTGAACCCCAACCAGTTCCCGAACCCACTTCCCTCGTAGCGATGTTGCTGACGGGTTTAGGGGGAAAGGGGTTAAAACGTCATCAAGCGGCGCGGCGCTCCTCAAAGGCAGCATAGACCCCTTGGACGTTGTACCAATTGAGGAAAATCCGGGCCACCTCCAACGCGAGACGGGGGCGGCCCTGATCGATTAACCATTGCAACAGGGGGGCCATGCGTCGCTCATTGAGCCAACCCCCCAGGGAGAGGAGGCCCCACAAAACGCGATGGAGACTGGTCATTTGGATCATCATCCGCACATCCCAAGTGGGGTGCTTTTGGTAGAATAAGACCCCCATCCGGCCCCGTTGGATTTCCTGGTCAATCATCTGGGGAATTTGGGCGAGGGTAAAGGAGGGATGCCAGTGATAACCGACGGCGGCGGGGCATTTGATCAGTTTTAACCCCAACTTTTTCAACCGTACCCCCAATTCCAAATCTTCCCAACCGTAGAGTTGAAATTGTGGGTCAAATAAACCGGCGGTGTGGAGCCAATGCTTGGCGATCGCCACATTCCCCGTTGCAAAATAGGCCGCCGAAAAGTCCGTCAGCTTATAGGGTTCAGCGGTGGGATTTTCAAAGTTAGCGGTATTAATCACCGCCCCATAGGTAAAACAGCGATCGCTCCCCATTGTCCGTTGCCCCCGAGCCAACCCCTCACTGTGGGCCTGTAAAAAATTGGCCGTCACCACCAGATCACTATCAATAAAAATAATCCAATCCCCTTGGGCCCGGTCAACGCCGCGATTGCGAGCCAATGCCGGGCCGCCGTGATCCTGCTCCAAAAGCACAACATGGGGGAACTCAGCCCCCCGGGCCCGCAACCAAGGCACCGTTTGATCACTGGAACCATCATCCACCACCACCACCTCATAGCCGGTGATGGGACTATCCGGGGGAATCACCTGGGCTTCCAACGCCCGCAGACATTTCGTCAAAATCGGTAGGCGGTTATAGGTAGGAATGACAACGGAAAAAAACATAAATATTCCCTTAAAAAGGAGCCGGAGGGTTGGCCACAAACCCCCCATGGGGCCGGACTAAACCGCTAGTCTGACTGATCCAGGCCAGGCCTTGCCCCGTACCAACCCAGATCTTATTGCCGGTATCTGGGGAAATGGAGAGAATCTGCGCTGAGGGTAAACCCGTGATTTCTGCCAAAATTGCCCCGGTATCCGGTTGGATTTGAAATAGGCCGGTTTCAGTCCCGACCCAGAGGGTGCGATCGGCGGCAAAGGCAATGGCGGTGACATTTTTGCCCCGGAAGGGGGTGACGGAACGGGTGATCCGTCGCTCTGCGGGGTCAATCACGAGGAGCGCGTTGGGGGTTCCCGCCCAAATTAAACCATTGGGGGCGGTGGCCAGGGCCTGCACCATGCCGCCGGGCAGGTTATTCATCGTGGCGAGGGGAAACGCGCTAGCCGTATCCACCTGCACCAATCCCTCCAACGTTCCCACCCACAACTGGCCAGTATCATCAAGGGTGAGGGCGTTGGCACTCACCCCGCTCAGGGCCTGGAGGGTGGTCATCATCAGACCCTGATCAGGGCTGATTAAACTCAAGCCGCGATCGCCCCCTGCCCAGAGAAAACCCCGGCCATCCACCAACAGGGACAGAATCCGATTTGAGGGCAATGTCAGGTTATAGGCCGTCACATCATTGGTTTGGGGATCAACCCGCATCAGGCCACTACCGGTTCCCACCCAAATCCGCCCCACCCGATCCATCGCCAAAGCCTCAAGGCGGGAATTAGCCAAACCCACCCGGGCAATGATCCGGCCCGTGTGGGGGTTAATCCGGGCCAGACCTAACCAGGAAGAAATCCACAGCGAATCAGTGGCATCGTGCTGGAGGGCTGTGACGCGGAAATCCCGGCTCAAAGGGTAGGGGGTGGTGGGGATGGTGGGGAG
>RECT01000356.1 GCA_007693875.1 Spirulina sp. DLM2.Bin59 | reverse complement strand
ATGGGGAACGGGGAATGGGGAACGGTAGGGGCGAAAAATTTTTCGCCCCCAGGGGTTTCGCCTCCCACGGGTTTCTCCCTTTGATGGGATTAACCTAAGACCCAATTCACCAAGGTACGGACGGGGTAGCCGGTGGCTCCGGCGTTGTTTACGCCGCTTTCCTTGTCTGCCCAGACCGGGCCGGCAATGTCGAGGTGGGCCCAGGGGGTTTTTTCCACAAACTGCTTGAGGAAAAGGGCCGCCGTGATGGAACCGCCCGGACGGGGGCCGGTGTTTTTCATGTCTGCAATGGGGGATTTTAAGCCCTCAAAATATTGATCTTCCAGGGGCATTTCCCAAAACTGTTCCCCCGCTTGTTCCGCTGCGGTTTTGAGTTGGGTGGCCAGATCGGAATCCGTAGACCAGAGGCCGCCAATTTGATTCCCCAGGGCCACCACACAGGCCCCGGTGAGCGTCGCCAGATCCACGATCGCCTCCACTTCCAACTTCTCCGCAAACACCAGGGCATCGGCAAGGGTGAGCCGGCCTTCGGCATCGGTGTTGTTGACCTCAATGGTTTTGCCGTTGGAGGCGGTGAGGATATCCCCGGGCCGCATCGCTCGGCCGCTGACCATGTTTTCGGTGGCGGCGCTGATGAAATGGACTTCCACATCGGGTTTGAGTTGGGCGATCGCCTTTGCTGCTCCCAACGTGGCCCCCGCTCCCCCCATATCCATCTTCATCGTTTCAATGCCGCCGGCCACTTTCAAATTCAAACCGCCGGAATCAAAGGTTAAGCCTTTGCCGACGATCGCCACCTTGCGGCGGGGTGTCCCGGCGGGTTTATAGGTGAGGTGGATAAATTTCGGGGGCAGTTCCGAGGCCCTGGCTACCCCTAAGAAGGAACCCATGCCCAGGGCTTCACAGTCTGCTTGCTCCAGGATTTCTAGTTCTAACCCATAGTCTTGGGCCAAGCTTTGGGCGGTTTCCGCCAGGGTGATGGCGGTGACACTATTGGCGGGGGCCGCCACCAATTCGCGGGCCAGGATCACCCCCTGGGCGATCGCCTCTCCCTTGGCAACCCCTGACCCCACATCTTCCAACCCTAAAAGATCCACCGTTGCCAACAGCGCCCCCTGATCCTCAGGCTTGGATTTAAAGCGATTATCCGCATGGAGGGCTAAATAGAGGCCTTCCGTCAGCATTTGGGCCATTTGCGCCCCAGTCCCAACGGGGGGAATTTGCATCGCCAAGGTTTTGAGCTTCTGCTGTTTGGCAATGCGGGCCACCAGGGCCGCCGTGTTTCGCAATGTATGCAGCCGATAATCCCCTTCTTCCCCTAAACCCAAGAGGATAATTTTTCGCACCGGGCTATGGGTTCCCACGCGGGTAACGGCACTGCTGCCGGCCTTGCCCGTAAATTCCGCTTCGCTGATTAGTTCGGCGATCGTCCCATCGAGGCGGTCATTGAGGGCAGCTAAGTCCCCAGTGAGGGGGAGGGCTACGCCGGCAAAACAGGCGATCGCCAACCCTTCACCACACCAATCTAGGGGTGCTGTTGTAACTGTATTAATTTCCATCGTTTGGACTCTGGTGTTTACCGTTCCCTATTGTGGAGCAAATTTTCCACCAGAGGCGCGGGCGATCGCATTTTAAGGGGGCCGGGATTTGTTCTTCCCGATGCGGATCACCCGATTCGGATCAAATTATTAAATTTCTTTAACATTTGGCAACTGTAATTTACAATACTTTCTATCCATCGGGTTGTGATCCTGACCGTTGCCGTCGTCCCCGCAGCCCCTCCCTGTCGTATATCGGATTGCACCGCTTAGGGTCGCGCTTTGGTAGATCTAAATCCCTCCATCCCTAATTCTTCTCCCGCCACTATATCCCAGAGTGAACTGACGGATATTCAAACCAAGCTGAAGGAACAGCAGGTACTTTCCCAACAGTTGGCCGCTCAACTGGCCCAGGTACAGGCAGAATTGGCTACCCTACAAGCCCAGTTTGATCAACGCCTCGAAGCCGCCATCGCGGAATACAGTTTAGATTGTCAAGTCCGTTGTGCTCAAACAGTCGTCCACCAAGGGGTGCAGTCCGTCGAGACCCTCCGCACCCTCTGGACAATCGAGCGAGGGCAAGGCCAGGATGATCACGATGGGGCGCTCAATAAGGAAAAAGAACTGAGCGAACTCAAATCCCGGATGATTCGCACGATTTCCCATGAGTATCGCACCCCTTTAACGGTGATTTCCCTGGCGGCGGAATCCCTCGCTCACCAATATTCCCGCCTCAACCAGAAACAACGTCAGAACTGTTTTCAGCAGATTTGCCGCGCCACCCAACATATGAATAAGTTGATTAATGAGGTGTTGTGGGTGAGTCAGGCGGAAGCGGGGGAAATGGTGGCGATCGCCCAACCCGTGAACCTCATCCAAATCTGCCGCCAGAGTATTGATGAGTTGGCAATTCTTCATCCAGAGGACGGGGTGCGCATTCACTTTCATCCCCAAGGGACGGCGGTGGAAGCCCATCTTGATCCCATCCTCCTCCAGCAAATTTTCACCCATCTCCTCACCAATGCCCTGAAATACTCTCCCCCTGATCAGGCGGTGCAGTTCACTGCCACCCTCACCCCTGATCAGGGCCTGTTTACCATTGCCGATCACGGCATTGGCATCCCCCCAGAGGATTGGCCCCATCTATTCGACTGTTTCCACCGGGCTGGGAATGTGGGGACGATTCCGGGGACGGGGTTGGGATTGGCGATCGCCCGTAAATGTGTGGAACTCCTCGGCGGTGAGATTGAGTTTAAATCCAATCCGGGGGTCGGGAGTTGCTTCACCGTCACCGTCCCCCGTCATTTGCCCGCCTAGCGGTTATACCGTTGGGTTAGTTCCCGGAGGCGGGCGGCTAAATCTTCCGTCAACTGTTCACTGCTGCGATACCGCCATCGCCAATTCCCCGCATTAACGCTGGGATCATTCATTCGGCCCCGGCCATCTAGATCCAGCAAATCCTGAAGGGAGAGAATTGCCTGATTAGCCACTGAAGCCAGGGCCATTTCCATTAAACGCCAATTCACTGCTTCCAACTTTTCAGGATCCCCATAGCCCAAATAACGGGCCAGATTTTGCCGTTCTGTTGCCGTGGCCTCCGGCCACCAGCCGAGGGTCGTGTTGTTATCGTGGGTGCCGGGATAAACCACACAGTTACGGTTGTAGTTGTGGGGGAGATAGGGGTTACGGGCATCATCCCCAAAGGCAAATTGGAGAATCTTCATGCCGGGAAAATCAAAGCGATCGCGCAGGGCCTCCACTTCGGGGGTAATAATCCCCAAATCCTCCGCCATCACCGGTAAATGGCCCAAGCGATGGCCCAAGGTTTGGAAAAATGCCTCCCCTGGTGCGGGAATCCATTCGCCATTGAGGGCCGTGGTATCCTGGCCCGGCACTTGCCAATAGGCTTCAAATCCCCGGAAATGGTCAATGCGCACGAGGTCAACGTAAAGCAATGTGGCTCGGAAGCGATCCACCCACCAAGCAAAATCCCGTTCCTCCATTTTTTCCCAGTCATAGACAGGATTGCCCCACAGTTGCCCCGTGGCGCTGAAATAGTCCGGCGGCACACCAGCGCGGTAGGTGGGTTTGAGGGTTTGGGGGTCTAGTTTGAAAATTTCTTGATTGGCCCACACATCGGCACTATGTTCACAGACATAGATGGAAACATCGCCAATAATTTCAATGCCGCGATCGTTGGCATAGGTGCGGAGGCTGCGCCACTGCTCAAAAAATTGGAATTGGAGAAATTGATGGTAGGTGATGCGGTCGCCTAACTCTGCTTTTTTCGCGGCGAGGGCTGCCGGTTCCCGTCGGGCTAAGGCCGGCTCCCATTCGTACCACATCTGGCCGGGATGCTGTTCATGGAGGGCAATAAACAGGACATAATCCGCCAGCCACCAAGCCTGCTCCTGACAAAACTGCTCAAAGGCTGGGCTGGGGGAAAATCGCTGATAGGCCTGCTCTAGATAGCGGGTTTTATGGGCGATCGCCCGGTCAAAATCAACCCGCTCCGGATCCACATCCCCCAAGGGTTCTAACTCTTCCCCGTTGAGTAATCCCGCTTGGACGAGGCGATCGAGGCTGATCATCAAAGGATTCCCCGCAAAGGCACTGTAGTTCATCGTGTAGGGGGAATGCTCGTAGCCCGTGGGGCCGAGGGGGAGAATCTGCCAAAGTTTCTGACCGCTGGCGACGAGAAAATCAATAAAATCATAGGCCGCTTGACCTAAATCCCCAATGCCATGGGGGCCGGGCAACGAGGTGGGGTGCAATAAAATGCCGCTAGCGCGAGGGAATGCCATGGGGCCATCAATTCATGAGGTGTTTATTGCTCAATCCGACGCTCCTCAGCCTCAAGGCGTGAGGATGCTTAGATCAATGGTCGGACTTAGACTAAGAATGGTACCACACCTAATCGGTCTAATCTCCCTAAGCATTATGGATCGGAGCGAAGTTCCGGTATGCTCCACCGTATCTATTGATTGCACATCCGCAGCAATGCAAAGCTCATTGTCATTGAGCAAAAAAAAACCGGGCATTGCCCGGTAGGTGTTAAAGGAAGAGAATAAGTGAGGTGAGGGTTAGAAACGATAACCAATCCCTGCTTGGAAACTCAGGGCATCAGCCTTGCTATCTTGGTAAGCATTGATGCCCCATTTACCATCGGTGTAGACCATGAAGTTGTCACCAATGGCGGATTCTGCACCGAGGGTAATAACGGCGGCATTGCGATTGCCCAGGGGACTGGGTTGGCCTTGGGATTCAACAAAGGAGTAGCCAGCACCCAGATAGAGGTTGGTGTTGTTGGCAATGCCGAGATCATAGGAAACCATGGGCATGATCGCGGTGGTTTCTTTGCCAAACAAGATAGCGCCCCGGAGAGAAACCGGTGTGTTTTCAATTTGGTAGCGACCTTGAATGTTCCCACCTAAGTTAGCGGCATCGCCATCTTGGCCGCCGTTGGTGACGTTAGCCGATACCCCTGCGCCAATATAGGCGGCATCTGTACCCCGTTGTGTAGATTGGGCTTGGGCCGGGTTGCTTGAGAAGAGAACAGAGGTGACAGCAACAAGCAAAGCGGTGGAGTGGAAGAGGATGTTTTTCATGGGTTGGATCTCCAGATCAGTTGGGCTTAATCTTCAAATCCTGATGGATTCGAGATAGCTACAATGACCAGTAGGCCAAGGGAAGGTTCCTAACATCGCTCTTTTACCGGCCACTTTTAGAACTGGTACAAATTACCGGTAAATCTCTCAATTGCACAGTATTTTAAAATAGCTTCTCGATCTAGAAATCTATTTATTGATCCATTACCTTTGACGGTTTTACTGCCACATTGATCTAATAAAGATCAAATCAAGATCAAAAAAATCACCGCAGCCCCATCGAGAAAACCACGGACAAATCACCCCTACCATAGAGGATCTGTATAGAGATTGATCTTCACCACCGGTTGACCGGCAGGAATGGCGGAAATACAGGCACAAATGGGTGTGCCATCTGCTAATTCTACTTCGCAGGCATGGCAAGACCCCATTAAACAGCCCGTGGGAATCGTAATGCCGGCCCGGGCAGCCACCGCTAACATGGGTTCACCAGCCTCGGCTTCTACGGTGATAC
>RECT01000057.1 GCA_007693875.1 Spirulina sp. DLM2.Bin59 | reverse complement strand
TACCGCCCACTTCCCACTTCTCCCCCATGCCTAAAACTCCCCCCAACCTCACTGGCCCCGAAATTCGCGAGCAGTTCTTGAACTTCTACGCCCAAAGACAGCACAGAATTCTCCCCAGTGCTTCCCTGGTGCCGGAAGACCCGACGGTATTACTGACCATCGCCGGGATGTTGCCCTTTAAGCCGATTTTTCTCGGCCAACGGCCGGCCCCCTGCGATCGCGCCACCACTTCCCAAAAATGTATCCGCACCAACGATATTGAAAACGTCGGGCGCACCGCTCGCCATCATACGTTTTTTGAAATGTTGGGGAATTTCAGCTTTGGGGATTATTTCAAAAAAGAGGCGATCGCCTGGGCTTGGGAACTGTCTACGGAAGTTTTTAACCTACCGCCAGAGCGATTAATTCCCAGCGTGTTCCGGGAAGATGATGAAGCTTTTGCGATTTGGCGCGATGAAATTGGCATTCCGGAGCATCGCATTCAGCGCATGGATGAAGCGGATAATTTTTGGGTTTCTGGCCCCACCGGCCCCTGTGGCCCCTGCTCGGAAATTTACTACGATTTCCACCCTGAACAGGGGGATGCGGTGATTGATCTTGAAGATGATACGCGGTTTATTGAGTTTTATAACCTCGTATTTATGCAGTACAACCGCGATAGTGATGGCAATTTAACGCCGTTAGCCAAGCAAAATATTGATACGGGCTTAGGGTTGGAGCGGATGGCGCAAATCCTCCAAAAAGTCCCCAACAATTATGAAACGGATTTGATTTTGCCGATTATTAAAACGGCGGCGGCCATTGCCGGTTTAGATTATTTTAAATCCCCAGAAGCGACGCAGGTTTCCCTGAAGGTGATTGGGGATCATGTGCGGGCGGTGGTGCATATGATTAGCGATGGCATTACGGCTTCCAATACCGATCGCGGCTATGTGTTGCGGCGGTTGATCCGGCGGGTGGTGCGCCATGGCCGGCTGATTGGCATTGAGGGGGCATTTATTAATCGGGTGGCGGAGGCGGCGATCGCTTTAGCAGAATCCGCCTATCCCCAAGTACGGGAACGCCAAGGGGTGATTTTTGCCGAACTGGAACGGGAAGAGGCGCAATTCCTCAAAACCCTGAGCCGAGGGGAAAAGCTCGTCGCGGAAATCCTCGCCCAAAACCCGGCACAAATCACCGGCTCCGAAGCCTTCACCCTTTACGATACCTACGGCTTCCCCCTGGAATTAACCGAGGAAATTGCCACGGAACAGGGGATCACCGTCGATGTGGTGGGGTTTGAAGCGGAAATGGCCCAACAGCGCGATCGCGCCCGGGCCAGCCATACCACCATTGATCTCACGATTCAAGCCAGCCTTGATCAACTGGCCCAAACCCTCCGGGCTACGGAGTTTTCCGGCTATAGCCAACTTCAGGCCCCCGCTGAAGTGGTGGCCCTCCTCCAAAGCGGCAAAACCACCGCCACCGCCAACCCTGGGGATGCGGTGCAACTGATCCTCGATACCACCCCCTTTTATGGGGAATCGGGGGGGCAAATTGGCGATCGCGGCTATCTCAGCGGTGAAGATTGTTTAATTGCGATTACCGATGTGCAAAGGGAAACGGGGATGTTTATCCACTATGGCCAGGTGGAGCGGGGGACGGTCAAGGTGGGCGATCGCCTCACCGCTACCATTGACCGCACCTGTCGGCGGCGGGTACAGGCGAACCATAGCGCAACGCACCTGCTACAGGCGGCATTAAAACTGATTGTTGATCCCACCATTGGCCAAGCGGGTTCTTTAGTGGATTTTGAGCGGTTGCGGTTTGATTTCAACCTCAATCGGGCGGTGACAAAGGCAGAGCTAGAGCAGATCGAAGCCCAGATCAACCAATGGATTACCGAAGCTCACCGCGCTGAAGTTGAGGTGATGCCCATTGCGGCGGCGAAGGCCAAGGGAGCCGTGGCCATGTTTGGCGAGAAATATGGCGATGAGGTGCGGGTGATTGATTTCCCTGGGGTTTCCATGGAGCTTTGTGGGGGAACCCATGTGAGCAATACGGCGGAAATTGGCGCGTTTAAGATTATTTCGGAAACGGGGATTTCTGCCGGGGTGCGGCGTATTGAAGCGGTGGCGGGGCCGGCGATTTTGGATTATTTGGCGGTGCGCGATCGCGTTGTGCGGGAATTGGGCGATCGCTTTAAGGCCCAACCGGAGGAGGTAGTGGAGCGGGTGGATAAGCTCCAAACGGATTTAAAAGCGGCTCAGAAGGAACTGGAAACCCTCAAGGGGGAATTAGCTGTCCTCAAATCCGACCAACTGATCACCGAAGCGGAAACTGTGGGAGCATTTCGCCTCTTGGTTGCCCATTTGGGGGATCTCGATGCCAAGGCGCTGCAAACCGCAGCGGAACGGCTACAGCAAAAACTAGGGGAAAGTGCCGTCGTCCTAGCCTCTACGCCAGAACCGGATAAGGTTTCCCTGGTGGCGGCTTTCAGTCCCCAAGTGTATCAAGGCAAAAAACTGCAAGCCGGGAAATTCATCGGCAACATTGCCAAGCTCTGCGGCGGCGGCGGCGGCGGTCGCCCCAACCTGGCCCAAGCCGGGGGCCGCGATGCCAGTCAATTACCGGCAGCCTTAGCAGCGGCCAAGGCGCAATTGTTGGAAGCTTTAGCGGGTTAGCCCAAACCAAAGAGGGGCAAAAGATTTTTTGCCCCTACGATTGCCCCATGGGTGCGAGGTTTTCAATGAGAATCCAGTTGTAAAATTAATGGGTGTGGGGGGCGAAAGATTTTTGTGCCTCCGGCAGGCTTACGCCAACGCCCCTACGATACGCTCTGATTCAGCGGATTTCACCTCATCATGATCGCTACGGCTCCCCCTATTTCTCAAACCCTAACGATCCAATGGCCCCCAGAGATTCGGGCGATCGTCACCCTGGAAGAATTTGCGGCCCTCGTTGAGGCTAACCCCGAACTCCAATTTGAACGCACTGCCACAGGAGGCTTAATCGTGACCCCCCCCACTGGTAGCGAAACCGGCAAGCGCAATTTTCGCCTCAATATCCAATTCGGCAAATGGTTTGAGGCCCATCCAGAATTAGGAGAAGGCTTCGACTCCTCCACTGGGTTTTGCTTGCCCAATGGAGCCAATCGTTCCCCCGATCTCGCTTGGGTGGCGCGATCGCGCTGGGAGAGCCTTACCCCTGAAGAACGTGAAGGTTTTGCCCCCCTTTGCCCCGATTTTGTGATGGAATTGCGATCGCCCTTGGATCAGTTAGATGTCCTCCAAGCCAAATTAACAGAATACATCGACAATGGGGCGCGGTTAGGCTGGCTAATTGATCCCCAAAATCAGCAAGTGTGGGTGTATCGCCCCGGCCAAGAGGTGGATTGTTTAGATCAGCCCGTGGAATTATCCGGGGAAGATGTCCTACCCGGCTTCATCCTACCCTTAGCCCGCATTTGGTAGGGGCGAAAAATCTTTCGCCCCTCTTCCATCAGGCCTGTTGGAATGTACCTCATGGATCTGGAAATTGCCATATATAGTAACATTGAGTAAGTTTGTGGTTCAGATTGTAGTCTACAAATGTAATTTCTATCAAAGGAGATTCTCAAATCATGCTCAATTTTTCCGGATCAATTAATTCTTGGCTCAACTTGAGTTTAGGACTGCTTATCGGATCTTTGATGAGCTTTAGCTTGGGATGTGTTGACAAATCATTAGCTGGAGAAACAGGTTTTGATCGTGCCGTTCAAGAAGTTGGTGGAATCCGGAAAGGACAAATTTCTTATCTTGATTTTTCTGACCAGTTCAACCCTGATCTTCATGATGCAATCCAGGAAGAATTTGGACAGTTTCTTGATAGTTTCAGTTCAAAAGTTACCTACTCCTATGCGGAATTTGACCTCAATGGTGATGGGCAAAATGAGATTTTTGTTAAAATCAATGCCCCATTTGGTTATGGTTCTGGTGGTGCTCATACCTTTCTTTTTCAATTAGACCAGGATAAATACACACTAATAAACACTTTTTTACATCAAGTTTCTTTAGTAGTCTTACCTAACCAAACATCTGGATGGCGAGATATTTTTGTTGTTCCAGGTAAGATTTTTGATCCGAACTATGGTGAAGCTTACTCAGTCTGCTCTTACAGTCCTCGTCATGGGTTAGATAATGTGGACAACTTTGATCCGTTTGATTCTTTAAGTCTCTATAGTAATTGCGGAGATGTACAGCGAAATTCTACAATTGACGGAGTTGTCATCTACACTGCGGGGCCTGATATCCGGTACCATGAGTTTGCGTTGTAACCGAAAATTCCGAAAATTCCTCAATTGTTGCTAATTCACCTTCTTGGTTGAGCAGTATGGGTGGAGCGGTGCGTTACGGCTACGCCTAACAGCACCCTACAACATGGTTTATCTGTGTCCACCTACTTAACGGTTAGGATGCCTCCCTTGTCTCCATTCCCTATTCCCCACTTCCCTTAAAAAACCCATGCCCTCCCCTCAACCCCTGACGATCGCCCCCCTTGCTCCCTACGAAGACCGGCTCTTGGCCGCCCTTGCTTTCTTCCGATTCCAAAGGGCGATCGCCAGCCAAGCCCGCCATTGCCTCAGTATGTATTTGCGCCAAGGGGAAGGGCGGATTATGCAAGAGGTGAAATTTTATGCCCAGCACATGGGGTTAGAGCCAGAGGAATTATTAGAATTGATTTATCAGGATGGCGATCGCGCCCGGGCCCAATTTCAAGCCCATTTCGACACCGAAACCGTCGGGATGGATGCCGACGATTAGCCATTAACTAGAGAGAGGTCAGGCGATGCACCGCCGCCGCCATTTTCTCAGGATTGCCCGAGAGGGGGAAAAAGAGAATATGATCAATGTTAGGATTGGCAATTAGCCCCGCAATCCGTTCATATTGTCGCTCTGTAATTGAAATACCATCATGGGCCTTTACATAGGACAATTCATCCTCAAAATTTTCATCCCCATAAACCTGAATAAACGCCCGATCCACACCCCAAGTTTCCCAATCCGCAGCAAAATAGCGTTTGGCCCAGTAGGGATTATGGTGGCAAATGTCAAAACTGATCCTCGGGTTGGCGGCCTTGGTTTCAGTGATCAGCCTGCGGACAAACTGCGTTAGTTTTTCCGTGCGATCCACATCCCCCGGCAATTCGTCGTAATAGCCCAGATAATCATCCCACTGCACCGCATCAATTTGGGGATATTTTTCGACAAACTCCACAGAAATAGCCGTGAAAAAATCCGCCACGGCGGGAATACTCACATCTAAAACATAGTGATCTACCCCGGGATGGGTGCGATCGACACCCGGAACAATCCAACCCCGCTCCATGGCTAAATCAAAGGCATGACTATTTTTATCAATCTTAATCCCCTTCTCAAAATAAGCATGTACTTCCATCCCCTGTTGATGGGCTTCATCAATCAGCCAATCCAACCATTGATCCTGAAATTTATTGCGGCAACTGTCATAACCAAACTTAGCCTGCATCACCGCACTGCGATACATCGTGCAAGCATTGCCCCACACTCCATGGATAATCGTGTTGATCCCCTTACTGCGGTAGTACCGCACCCGTTGACGAATGGTTTCCTCATCAGCATTGTTAGTGGCTTGATAGCGGCTGAGATAGATGCCCCGGATTTGCTCAAGGGGTTGGCGGG
>RECT01000270.1 GCA_007693875.1 Spirulina sp. DLM2.Bin59 | reverse complement strand
CCTCTCCTACGCCTTCCCGCCCCCCCCAAGGCGATCGCCTTTGGCAAGTCTATGTCTTAATTGCTGCCGGTTGTCTGACAACCATGACCGGCGGGGTGGTTTCTCCCGTATTACCGGAGATGGTGCAGGAGTTAGCCCTTTCGCCCCAATGGGCAGGAACGTTGGTTAGTATTCATGCCCTGGCGATCGCCCTTTTCACCCCCCTCTTTGGTTGGCTCGCAGACCGGATCGGCAAACGCACAGTGCTCATCCCCTCCCTATTGTTCTATGCCCTCTTTGGGGTAGCAGGGGCGGTGATGAATACCTTGCCCCTACTGCTGACGACGCGGGTCTTACTGGGGATCAGTAGTGCGGCGATCGCCGCCGCCAGTATTGGCCTGTTGGCCACCCTGTTTGAAGGCGCAGAGCGATCGCGGATGTTAGGCTATGCCACCAGCGCCATGACCGTCGCCAGCATCATCATCCCCATCCTGGGCGGTTGGGTGGGGGCCACGGAATGGCGATATGCCTTCTATCTCTACGGCTTTGGTTTACCCGTTGCCCTCTGGGCCGCTGTCACCCTACGGGAACCCCCCGCAGGTAGTGGCGGCCTCTTGGATCTGTCCCAAAACCAAACCCTATTGGCCACCCTCCGCCGCCCCGCCATTTTGCAAATTTACGGGTTAATCGTCGTGGCGGCGGCGATCGTCTATACCGTCGTCATCTACACGCCCCTCTACCTCAAAGACATCATCAATGCAGACCCAGCCTTAAATGGTGCAGTTTTAGGGATTCGCGCCGTCGGTGCGGCGGTGATGTCCGCCTTTGCCGCCAGTCGCTTGGCGCGGCGGTTTGGGGTACAGCAAACCATTGCCTTTGGGTTTATCACCATGGCCTTCATGCTTTTGACAATCCCGCTGCTAAATGAACTGCATTGGATTATCCCGGCGGCGGTGTTGTTCGGCATGGGCTTTGGGATTACGATTCCCAACATCTATGATATTTTGGCCGGCCTAGCTCCCTCGGAAGTCCGGGCAACGGTTTTGGCCGTAGGAACCGGGGCCAATTCCCTCGGACAGTTTATTTCTCCCCTCCTGTTGGGGCCGGTGTGGAATACCATCGGTTTAACAGCGGTGTTTTATAGTGCGGGGGCGATCGCCCTCATCCTCGGTTTGCAAATGGCATTCCTGCCCCTAGGGCCCAGAAGTAAACCCCATTGAGGCGAACGGGATAGCCAGCCCCTGCACCGCTAAAACAATCTCAAAGTCCCAAAACCGTAATAATCGTTTCAAACTCAAAATTATCTAACCATTGCAGTACCCCATTGGCCAGGTCGCTACAATCGAGGGGCAGTTGTGCCACCAATTGCTGCACTTCGTCCCCATCAGCTTCTAACACCGCTTGGGTGAATCGCTGCCGCCAGTCCATGGGCGTAGTGTGAAACTGTTGCAGGAGGCGGTCATCGCTCCCCCCTAAATCCGCTTCTCCTTGGTTTAACACCTCACGATAGCTATATGTCAACCCCAAACACTGCGCCATAGTCTCGAAAATTTCTTTTTCGGTGTAGGGCTTGCGCACCAAGGCGTTACAACCCAATGCGAGGATCGTTGCCTCATCGGTGGCAAAAGCACTAGCAGTCATGATCGCAATGGGAACGGGATTGCTCACCCCTTGGGCTCGTTCCAGAGCGCGGATTTCCCGGGCGGCATCCCGGCCATCTAAAACCGGCATTTGGAGATCCATCCAAATAAAATCCGGTTTAGTCTCCTGCCAGGCTGTAATGGCCTCGGCCCCATCACAAACCGCTGTGGTGTTGAAGCCCACGGTTTGGAGCAATTGTTCCAGGAGGTAGCGATTGGTTTCCCGGTCTTCGACGATGAGGACATGGTAATTGGGTTGTCCAGGCGCTAGCCCGGTGACGATCAGGGGGCCAGGGGCACGGCTGGCATAGTCCACCACCACCTTGAGGGGGAGGGTAAAGGCGAAGGTTGTCCCCTGTTCTAAGGCGCTTTTGACCGTAATCACGCCCCCCATCAGTTGGACAAACTGCTGACTAATGGTTAACCCTAAACCGGTGCCTTCCTGAACATCGCTGCGGCGCAAACTTTGGACAAAGGGTTCAAACAAAGTGCCCTGATCGGTTGGGGCAATCCCAGATCCGGTATCAATGACCTGAAATTCAATGCCCATCCGCCCATCCACGATGGGGGAGATCACCCAAACCCGTAGACGAATTAAGCCCCGGTCGGTGAATTTAATCGCATTGCCCAGGAGATTAATTAAGACTTGCCGCAGTTTTTGTTCATCCCCCTCCACTTGAATGGGCAAAAAGGGATCTAAATCCAGATGAAAGGCTAACCCTTTGTCCGCTGCTTTCATGGCCAGCATGGCCCGCACCGTATTGAGGAGGCGGTGGAGTTGAAAGGGTTGCTCATTGAGGGTGATGCGGCCGGCTTCAATTTTGGAGAGATCGAGAATGTCGTTGATCACATCCAGGAGATGATTGCCGCTTTGATTGATGATCCCGAGATAGTTCTGTTGGGTGGGGTTCAGGGTATCATCGCGGGCCATCAATTGGCTAAAGCCAAGAATGGCGTTGAGGGGGGTGCGGAGTTCATGGCTCATCCGGGCCAGAAATTGGCTTTTGGCCAGGTTGGCCTCACGGCTTAAGGCGGCCTCTCGGATCGCGGTTTCCTTGGCGGCGGTGAGTTCCGCTTCGGTGCGTTTGCGGTGGGTGATGTCGCGGATGATGGCGATCGCCACCTGAGCGCTGACTCGCAACAGTCGCGCCTCATAAAACCGGGTTTCATCACCCACAGCGAGGGCATGGTTAAAGCTAAGGATCGGCTCCCCCAAACTCAACTGTGCCAAGGTTTCTTGGAACAGTACCGCCACGGAGGGGGGCAAAAAGTTTTGCAGGGGCTGACCGATGGGATTAGGGATGGGCAAATACAGATCTGTTGTGCTTCCCGGCTTATAGTCCAAAACAATGCCTTGGTAATCGAGTTGCAAAAAAAGATCGGGAATAGCAGCTTGGCTTGGCAAATTCAACCTCCTACAAGTTGTCCGGAAACTCCCCTAGGGCTACCAAATCATCTAATTTGCGATAATCGGGCAAAGGGCGATCGCATCGCTTGCCCCCCCGAATGACCCAGCGGTCATGCTGCGATCGCGCCAATAACTCACTATAGCTACGTCCCGAAAAAATGATGCAATCGGCCCCTTGGCCCGGTTCAAGGCGATTGGCCCCCAACCCTAGGGTCTGAGCAGGAATATCCGTCACCGTTTCCACCCAGTCCCCGCAGGGATAATCCAGATGGGCAATGCGCACTGATTCGCGAAACACTTCTAACATATCGTGATCTCCGAAGCCATAGAAAGGATCACGGCAGTTGTCGCTGGCAAAGGCGAGGGGAATACCGGCTTGGCGAATTTCATGGGCTAGGGTGACACCCCGCCAACGGGGGGTGGTGTGATCAATGCGGCGATCCTGCAGGAAGAGATTGCACATCGGTAAGCTGACGATGGCAATCCCGGCTTGCTTGACCAAAGCCAGGGTTTGGGCCACGACTCCAGGAGCCTGCACCGCCAAACTACAACAATGGCCACAGAGAATCGAACCGGTAAACCCATGGCGGAGGGCCGCGGCGGCGACGGAACGCAAAGCCATCGCGTTGGGATCTCCGGATTCATCCACATGGAAATCAAGCTGCTCAATTCCCCGGCTTTTGGCGAGGTTAAACAGGGCATCCAATGCGGCATCCAGGTCGGGATGGCTATAGGCCACGCCCCCCAAGATCGCCCCTAACTGGGCAATGTGATCGGCGATCGCCGCGCCTTCAGGGGTGAGAAATTCCGTCACCGGTAGGAGGGAAACGATTTGTAGGGTGAGGCGATCGCGCCATTCCTCCCGCAATTGGGCCGCCACCGGTAAACTGATCTGGTATTGGCCATGGGTGCAATCAATATGAGTACGCACCGCCCGCGTGCCGTGGGCTTCGCTACAGCACAGGCCAAATTCCATACGTCGATAGACATCTTCAGACTGCCAAAACCGGGCAATATCCTTGCGGGTTGCCCTTAAGGCCCCGGCAAATGTGCCGTCGGAATTGGGCGATCGCTCCCAGATATGCCCCTTATCTAAATGGGTATGGCTATCCACAAAACAGGGCAACACCATCCGCCCATCAAGATCCAGTTGGGGAACGGTGGTTGGCAATGCTGCCCCTGTGGGCTGAATGCGTTCAATACGGCCCTGGGCAATGGCCAAGTCAACCTCGGCTAATCCTTGACGATTTGCCGTGAAACCCGACGGCAAAAGCGTCACAGGACAATGGGCCCGACGTAGCCAATAATGGTCTTGTGCCAAAACAGCAGGATTCATCAACTTTGGTCAGGAAGGGATAGGGACGGGCACAATCTCGGCGGTGACTGTATTTTGCAGTAACTGTGATTCACACCAGGCCAATCCCTGATTGAGAGTATCAAATTGGCAACAGGGATCGCCCAGGGCTTCCCCTTGGGTTAACTGGGTGCGAATGGGATCACTCACGCCAGTAAAAACGAGCGTCATCTCTTGTTGACTAGCCAGTTTGCGGATTTTAACAAAATTCAGCACCGCTGAGGAATCTAATCCCGTCACAAGATGGAAGTCGAGGATGAGATACCGGGGTTGGGGGGTTTGGGTGAGGCGATCGCCCACCGCCTCCAGGACATGATTAGCCCGACCGAAAAAGATAAACCCATGGAGTTCTAAAATATGAATCTCACCGCCCCGGGCTTGCAAAATGGCTTGCTCTGGTTCGGTGCGGGGGGTGTTGCTCTGGCGATGGTGGCCGGAAGATTGCTCACGGGTGGCATGGATGCGACTGTAGTTGATCACAAACAGCACCACGGTCATGGCCAACCCCACTAATACCCCTTCTAAAAACCCCACGGCATTGATCACGATCATGATCAGCACAATGGTGAGGTAATCGGTGAGGGGCAATTTTTGTCGAGATTTATAGAGCCATTGCAGGAGCAGATCAATGCCCAAATACATCAGCAAACTGCCGAGAATTGGCTTCGGGAAATAGGCTAAAAACCCCGACCCCAACACCAACACCGTTAGGCAGGGCAGGGTTTTAAACACCCCCGCTAGGCGGTGATTGGCCTGCATTTTATGCACCAGGAGCGTACTGGGGAGGGCTTGATTCCCCGCCATGCCACAGCCACAACCGGCGGCTAAGTTCGCTAACCCCACTGCTTGCAGTTCTTGGTTGAGGTCGATGTCTTTTTCCACGGCCAATTCAATGCCGTTGTTGGTGAGGACGAGGGAAAGGAGACTGATCAGCATCAGGGTGGCGATCGCCCCCCCTTGCCCCAGCACCACAGCCCAATCCACCTGATGCCATTCCTGCCAATTGAGGGGATGCCATAATCCCCCTTCTGGAAATGGCCCCAACAGCCAACCCTGGGCGCGGGCGAGGGGAATGGGGGTATGGGTGAGGGCGAGGATACCGTAGAAGAGGGCGATCGCCGCCGCTAAACTCCCCGGCAGGATTAAATAATGTTGATACTTTTTGGTTAATCCCCAAAAGATTAAACCCAAAATTAAGCCGCTACCCCAATGGGTGATGGCCGCTGGGGTCACTAAGGCAGGCAAGGTTCCCCAAGTCACCGGCAGATCCCCCATCACCTGAATCCCGCCCCGAATCAGCAATAACCCCGTCCCTGCCATAAACCCCCCCACC
>RECT01000425.1 GCA_007693875.1 Spirulina sp. DLM2.Bin59 | reverse complement strand
CATAAGGAAGAGACCACGGCGAATAAATTCGCCGAGTCGCTTTCCTCTCAGGGCTCAAGCCGCTGAGTTTCCCGCTTACCGCTATATTTTTTATGAAAACAGGTAAACTCTATGGGTTGGGCATTGGGCCAGGAGATCCGGAACTCTTGACGCTGAAGGCGCACCGCATTTTAACGACGGTTCCGGTGATTGCCTATCCCACGTTGGAGAATGGTAAGGTGTTGGCGCGGGCGATCGTTGCGGATTTTATTCGCCCGGAACAAATTGAACTGCCAATGCCCTTGCCCTTTAGTGTGGCGCGATCGTCCCAACCCGCCTACGATGTTGCTGCCGAAAAAATTGCCGCCCATTTAACCCAAGGGCAGGATGTGGCGGTGCTTTGTGAGGGGGAGCCGATGCTCTATGGCAGTTTTATGTATTTGTTTCAGCGATTAGCCTCGCGGTTCCCCACAGAAGTGGTGCCGGGGATTTCTTCGACGATGGCCAGTGCTGCGATGTTGGGTGCGCCGATTACGTTTCGCAATGATGTTTTGAGCATTATGCCCGCGACTTTGGATGGGGAAACGTTGCGCGATCGCCTTGCCGTCGCTGATGCAGCGGTGATCATCAAACTGGGGCGACACTTTGCTAAAGTTCGCACCATTTTGGCGGAATTGGCACTGCTCGATCGCGCCCTCTACATTGAGCGAGCCACCCAACCCAACCAGCGTATTGTCCCGATTACTGAGTTGGAGCCGGAGGAGGTTCCCTACTGGTCGTTGATTCTGATTCCTAGCCAAACTCAGCCCCAATGAAACCCCTGAATCCACCGGCTATTGTCATTCTGGGGCAGGGGAGTATGGCCGTTGCCCGTCAAATCCAAACCGCCCTCCCTGAAGCCGTCATCTATGGTTTAGCCAGCCGCACCCAAGGGGCAGATGTTGTTTATGAGAACTTTGGCGATCGCCTCCGGGAGTTGTTTCGGGGGGGTACGCCCATTGTGGGGATTTGTGCCGCTGGGATTTTGATTCGTACTTTGGCCCCGCTGTTGGTGAATAAGTGGCAGGAGCCGCCGGTATTGGCGATCGCCGAAGATGGTAGTGCGGTTGTTCCTTTACTGGGGGGATTACAGGGGGTGAATGATCTCGCCCGTCGGATTGCGGCGGGGTTGCAGGTATCCGCTGCCATTACCACCACAGGAGAGCTACGGTTTCAAACCACCCTGTTATCCCCCCCTAGGGGATATCGCCTGATTAATCCCGATGATGCCAAGGGGTTTATTGCCGATCTTCTGGCCGGGGCTAAGGTGCAATTGATCGGCAATGCCCCTTGGTTAAGGGAAAGTCGATTGCCCCTGGTGCAGGAGGGTGATGAGGTTCCCCCATTGACGATCCAGATTGTTGCTGAAACTGCGGCCCAACCCACCCCGGGGCCGGACTGCCTTGTGTATGTTGGGGAAGAGGGAACAGGGGATAGGGAACAGGGAACAGGGAATGGCAAGCTGGCGATCGTTGGCACAGGGCCAGGCGCAGCGGCTTGGCTCTCCCCAGAGGTGAAGGAAATTTTACAATCGGCAACAGATTGGGTGGGTTATCAGACCTATCTAGATTTGGCGGAACCTTGGCGACAACCCCAGACGGTGCGCCATCAATCAGATAATCGCGTTGAACTCGATCGCGCTCGGACTGCCTTGGATTTAGCTGCAATGGGGCGAACCGTGGCGGTTGTGTCCTCGGGGGATCCGGGGATTTATGCCATGGCCGCCGCTGTTTTTGAACTGTTGGAGCGGGAGGCCAAGCCAGGATGGTCGCCCATTGAAATCCAGGTCTGTCCTGGCATTTCAGCGATGCAGGCCGCCGCTGCTCAGGTGGGCGCACCCCTGGGCCATGATTTTGCGGTGATTTCCCTTTCGGATATTCTCAAACCTTGGGAGGCGATCGCTTCCCGCATTGCCGCCGCTGGCCAAGCAGATTTGGCGATCGCCTTTTATAACCCCGTTTCTCAACAGCGCACCTGGCAACTGGAAAAGGCAAAAGAGATTTTATTGCAGTGGCGATCGCCCCAAACCCCGATCGTTTTAGCCCGAAATTTAGGTAGACCGGGGCAACGGGTGACGGTGAAGGAATTGGGGGAGTTGGCGATCGCCGATGCTGATATGCGCACTGTGATTTTAATCGGCTCCAGTAAAACCCGAACGTTGCAACAACGGGAGGGGGTGCAATGGGTTTACACACCCCGCCATTATTAGTTTGGGTTCTTTAGGGATCCTCGAACAATCCTAAAGTCAGCCACCCCCAGTTGCTATTTAGGGTTTGCCATCGATAGACACCAGGGGTTAGTATAGTAGACTGTGGTTTTGTCAAGGTATTCAGGAGGACGACAGTGACTCAGCGGACACTTCACGGCACCAGCCGTAAACAAAAGCGGAAATCTGGCTTTCGGGCCCGGATGCGCACCCACAACGGCCGGCGAGTGATCGCTTCCCGTCGTCGGAAAGGGCGGCATCGTTTGGCGGTTTAACCTGGCTGCTCCCAGATCACCATGGGATTAGCGCGGGCCAATCGGTTAAAGGGGTGGCGTGATTTTCAGGCAGTTTATAAGCGGGGCGATCGCCACCATGGTCGCTACCTCACTTTGCGCTGCTTGCCGGGCATCCCCGCCGCTGCTCCCCCCCAAATGGGCATCGCTGTCGGTAAGCGGGTCAGTAAAAAAGCCGTGGTGCGGAATCAGATCAAACGCTGTCTCCGTCTGGCATTGCGCCAACTGTTACCCCAGATTAAAGGGGGGTATCAACTGGTGATTAATGTCAAGCCGGGGGCGATCTCGTGCGAATATGAACATTTTTTGCGAGAATTAGAGCAGTTATTAATAAGAACCGAGGCATGGCATGGGTATAAAAGAGACCGCATTCTATGAAGGTGGCCCCCATATTGGCGACTTAATTTTTAATATTTTGCTCGGCTTTACCGTCATTTGTTTGCCCTTGACCGTAGGGGCGATCGTCCGCGCCCTGTGGCTGCGCTACCGGATTACTGACCGTCGCGTCTCCGTCACCGGGGGCTGGCAGGGGCGCGATCGCACCGATGTTATTTATGCAGAAGTTTCCAAAATCGCCAGCGTCTCTCGGGGCGTTGGTCTGTGGGGGGACATCGTTCTCACCCTGCGGGATGGCAATCGTTTAGAGTTGCGGGCCATTCCCCGCTACCGCGAAATCTGTGATTACATTGCCGAGCGCACCGCCGAAAAAACCGGTGTGGCCGCTACCCTGATTCGCGTCTAGCCCCATCCCCTCGCTTTCCATCTGTCCCAATTGCCCCCCTTTAAAACGCATGGATTTAGGTATCGGTTTTATTTCCACAAACATCATGCTGCCAATCCTGGATTTTTTCCATGGGATTGTGCCTAGCTATGGTTTTGCGATCGTCGCCCTGACGTTGGTGATCCGCTTTGCGGTCTATCCCCTCAGTGCGGGATCGATTCGCAATATGCGCCGCACCCGCATCGCCCAGCCAGTGATGCAAAAACGGGTGAAGGAAGTCCAAGAACGCTACAAAGAAGACCCCAAGAAGCTTCAGGAAGCCATGGGGGAAGTTTATAAAGAGTACGGCAATCCCTTGGCGGGCTGTCTCCCCCTCTTGTTTCAGTTGCCGATTCTCTGGGCGTTGTTCACCACCCTGAGGGGATCGCCCTTTGCGGATATCAACTACACCGTTGATCTGCAAATCTTTTCCCCGGATCAAACGGAGCAAATTCAACCGCAAATTTTCAGCACCAAACCCCAAAACATCTACCTCAATGCTGATGTTCACTACCGCTTAGCGGCG
The DNA here is from genome assembly GCA_007693875.1 of Spirulina sp. DLM2.Bin59. Lineage (GTDB taxonomy): Bacteria > Cyanobacteriota > Cyanobacteriia > Cyanobacteriales > Spirulinaceae > Spirulina. The sequence continues at coordinate 1,931 of RECT01000425.1, read as the reverse complement.
GTGCTGCCCACGGGCAATCGCCTTGTGGTGGGGGATGAGGTGCATCCCGAATTCCAATCGGAAGATGGGGTACGGTTTGCGACGCTCAAGGAGGAATATGCCGATAGCAAGGTGGAGCCGACTTGGACGGTGACGAAAGGGGCGGAGAATGTGGCGATCGCCCCCGATGGCACAATTACCGCCCTCGCTCCTGGTGAAGTCACGTTGCAAGGAACGGTTCCCGGTATTGCCGCTAATGAAGGATTTCTCTTCATTAACGCCCTCGGCCGGGTTGGAGCCACCGGAGAAAATGGTGTGATCCACTGGGATATTGTCGGCATGGTCTTATTCTTCGGGGTGAGCACCTACATCAGCCAACAGTTAACCGGAGCGGGCGGCGGCAGCGGTGCCCAGAATGATCAACAGCAAACCATCAGCAAAATCACCCCAATTCTGTTTAGTGGGATGTTCCTGATCTTCCCCCTCCCTGCTGGGGTGCTGATGTACATGACCGTGGCCAACGTCTTCCAAACGGCTCAAACGGCCCTCCTAATGCGGGAACCCCTGCCGGAGAACCTGCAAAAGCTGGTGGAGGAGCAGGAAAAACAAGAAGCTCGGGAACAGGGCCGCAGCGACATTCCCTTTGAGCCGAAACGCTCGAAGAAGAAAGAGAAAACCTCGGGTTAATCCCCTTTAATCCCCTCTGGGGGCGCAATGCTTACGCCCGGTTCGCTTTGGGTTAGCCCTTGCGCCCGACCGATGGGCTGTGATATAGCGATACTAGATCGATTCTAGGAGTAGGCCCCCAGCCCCTCCCCAGTTGGGGAGGGGAGTCGTAGAGTTCATAAATGATGATGGCGAGATGAGCGAACAAATGGAACGGGGTCAAGCGTGGTTAACGCAACTCCTTGAAAAGATGGGCTACCCCAGCGGGGTGGAGCCAAGCCAGGCCCCCGATGGGGTCTACTGGCTGACGATTGATCCCCACACCCTAACGGCGGCCCAGGTGGAGGCTTTGATTGGCGATCGCGGCCATGTTATTGATGCGATTCAATACCTGGCCAATACCCTGTTAAATATTGGTTTAGAGCGGGAAGCACAACACCCCTACACCGTTGAACTGGCGGGCTATCGGGTGCGTCGTCAGGGGGAATTGGAAGTCCTGATGGCGGATGTGTCTGAGCGGGTGCGGGCAACGGGGGAAGCGGTGGAATTGCCGGATCTTTCCTCGGCGGAACGTCGCCAAGTGCATCATTTGTTCAAAGATAGTGAGGATTTAACCACGGAAAGCCGGGGATTTGAACCCCATCGGCGGTTATTTGTGTTGCGTCGTACTTTGGATTAGGCGGGAGGATGTGTGATGAAGCCGATTTTTATTCCCCACCTGTTACAGGCCCCCGATCGCTGTGAACAGTTTGAGCTTGAGGATTTCATTCCGGATTTAGAGAGCTTGACTCCGGTGCGGGGGACGTTGAGCGTCACCCATCAGACGAATTATTTAGATGTGCGATCGCAAGCCGAAACCATTGTCACCCTCACCTGTCACCGCTGCCTCGCCCACTATAACCACCGCCTCACCGTCGATACCCAGGAAATCATTTGGTTGGAAACCTCCCAGCCGGGCCATCCCCACAGTGAGGAAAATCAAGGGGACGAACTCCTCGAAACCCTCTCCCCCCAGGGCTATTTTGATCCCTTGGCCTGGCTCTATGAACAGTTGAGTTTGGCCTTACCCTTTCAGCAGGTCTGTGGCGAAAACTGTCAGGGGGTGAAGGTGGAGCCGATCGCCTCGGAGCCGATGGTGGATCACCGTTGGGCGGAACTGGCCCGCCTCAAGGAGCAACTCGCGGCGCGGGAGGATTAGATGGGGTTTCGGGCTGAATTTGAACTGCTGTTGGTGGCAAACTCCATCCAGATGTTTGATCACCGGCACCCGCGCCTCGCGGCTGATC
>RECT01000355.1 GCA_007693875.1 Spirulina sp. DLM2.Bin59 | reverse complement strand
GTGACGCACAAAGGGGCGATCGCCTGGGAATCTCCCCCCAAACCGCCGAAACTCCCCCGGAAGTTGGAGGATGTGTTGGTGTTGCGGGAACCGATTCAGGGCCGGGAGCAAGTGATGGTGATGACCGCTAGTGGCAAGGTCTATCCGGTGGCCATGGATGCCATCCCCTCCAGTGGCAACCCAACCCCCGTAATTCAACTGCTGTCCACGACGGTACAGCAGAAGCGGGAACCCCTCACCCATTTCTTTTTGCCGCCCTTAGCAGGGGATGAGCGGGATCTTTTAGTGGTGACGGAACAGGGCCGGGTGAAACGGGTAGCGGCGGCGGATCTGGCGGAGATCACCAACCGGGGGGCGGTGTTGGCGAAGTTGAAACCGGGCGATCGCCCCCAACAGGTGCAATGGGTTAAACCGGGCCAAGAATTGGCGATCGCCACCTCCGGCGGGCGGATTCTCCGCTGTCCCATTAACGACGAACAAATTCCGATCATGGGGCGAGCGGCCCAAGGTAGCCAGGGGACAAGGCTGCGTAAAGGGGAAACCATTGTCGGCACTGTGGCCATTGATCCGGCTCAAGTGCAAGAACTGCTCTTGATCACCCAGCAGGGCTATGGCAAACGCCTACCCCTGAAACAATTGCGCCGTGGCCATCGCGGCGATGTTGGCATCCAGGCCCTACGGTTTGGGAGAGGCTACGCTCAAGCGGATTGCCTCCTGGCCATTGCCCCCCTCCGATCAGCATTAACCAAGGTCGCCGTCCTCACCAGTACCGAGCGGCTACTCTGGATCAATGTGGCGGATATACCCCAGCAGGGGAAAGAAGGATTAGGCGATCGCCTCCCCGGTTTAAGCCCCGATGAAACCTTATTACAATGGGTGGAAAGCATTTCCTATTGAGTTTGCACTTTATGTTTGGTCCATCACGCTTGGCGATCGCCGTATTCCCCCTCCTGCTGGGGGCCTGTACTCAATTGCCCACCACCATTGCCCGCGACAATCACGCCACAACCCCAGAATCCGCCCCGATGGCAATGGCGCAAGCTCCCATCACCCCGGAACATCTCAGCGAACTCCGCCAAGCGGGGATTCCCATTGTCCTGCCCCGTACTCCCCCGGCCGGGTTTCAGGTGGATGGGGTGCAAGTGGAGCAAAAGGACTATGGCAGCGGCTACCTCGTTACCTACCGTCAAACCAGCGGCTCCGTCTGTTTTGACGTGGAAGCCACCAATATGGGGGGGTTTGGCGGCCCTCTGCCGGAACAAATACAAAGCATTGACCCGCCCCCCATCGCTCAATCCTCCGAGGATGAGTACTTTCTCCATTGGACGGAAACCGGGGAGGGGGATGGGCCATTTCCAGAGCCGACCCTATTTTCTGACTGGATAGAGGGACGCGATGGGGTATATTATCGCCTTTCCAGTCGTCAGCACACCCAAAATTGCGATCTCCTTAAACCGGAGACCGCAATCGAGATTTTGAGTAGTTTGGCATATCTTGATTAAGGGAGAGGGGGTGCTGTACCCATCCCCTCCCTTGAGGGTTATCAACAAACATCAAGGGAGAAACCGATGGGGTAGCTCTCTAAGCCGCTTTACGCTTCGTGGCTGCCATCACACCACCTAAGGTGAGCAAACCAAGGATCGCAGCCGGTTCAGGGACAGGTTCGCTGGGGGCTGGCACCTGCGCCGTTAACAGATAATTCCCCGCGTGGGATACCCCATCCAGGGGATCAACAACGCCGGACTGGGTAGCACTAAAGCCGAAGCTGTAATAGCTTTGACCCCGATAGGACACCTTCACCAATTCACTGGCTTGAATCGGGCCACCGACAATGGCAGCCACCACCGCCAATTCAGTGCTGTTTAAGAACGAAAACAATTGTGGCGTAGCATCGTAGTGGCCGGCAAGGATAATATTTAGACCCCCATTGCCATTGCTGGCCACCGATTGGATATTGGGATCACTGAACCGCTCAAACCCGCCACTGGTGAGGAACCGCTCAAAGAGGCTGGCGGTGGTGGGGGCTTCGGATGCGGCAATATTCGCTGCCATGGCCGCCAAGATCGGATTCCCCGTTTGGGCAAGGGTCTGACTGTAGGCCACACCGCTCACCGCCGCTTGAATCCCGGCATCGGTGATCCCGTAGGCCGCCAAAGCAGCATTAAACCAAATGTTTGCCAGGTCATCATTGCCGTAGGCCGTCGTGGTGTTGCCGGCCCCAAACCAATCCGCAGCGGTGAGGCTACTGATAATCACCTCAAAACCATCGACGCTACCGGTTAAGGTGGTGGCGTTATGGAAGTCGGCGGTGCTGGAGTGGGCCGTCGTTCCCCCTAACTCCACATTGCCCAGGCCATCAAGGGCCCCCTGCCAGTTCGTTGCATTGTTGCCTGTGAGAGCCGTTTGGTTGCCATTAGCGCTGTAGGTGAGGTGAGCACCGCTAACGCTGGCTCCGGTGAGGCTTGCAGCCCAAGCGGGCAAGCCCCCGAAGGCGCCAATCCCAACGGCAAGAGAGGTGCTTAATAGTAAATGCTTGATGGTGTAGTTCATAACAACGATTTCCCTAAGTTTCTTTCAGTCCTGGCAGGCTGGCTTGAGGCCCTACCTCCTATGAAACTCGATTTTGTGGCGCAGTAGGTGAAGTTTTCGTAAAGATTGGGCGGCTGAATCTCAAAGAGTTCGTGATCACTGCAATTTTTGCTGTTGGGCAAACTGTGAGAATCAGGGTACGGTTATGGAGAAACTAGCGACTTTTGATCAGAAATGTCTACGCTCATTGTTAATCAGGATACGATTTTCAAAGCCGAGCCGGTTCAATCCACCAGCTTAAGTGATGGGGAAAAAACATCGGTTCCTCGCGGGGAATATGGGATTGCCACGGCGGAGAAGGTCGGCAACCACTATAAAATCACGCTGGATCGGGCGATCGCCGACCGGAAAGACTGGTATGTCTTTGAGGGCCATGTGCTGATTTCCAGCTCCGGAACGCTGGTGATCAACCAAGATACGGTATTCAAGGTCAAGCCGGTGGATTCCTCCCAACTCAGTGATACCGAGAAAGTTTCCGTTTCTCAGCGGGAACTGGCGGTCAAAAGTTTTAGTGAAGTGGGGGCCCACCTTAAGGTAGAACTGGATAACCCCATTGAAGGCCGCACCGAATGGTATGTTTTTCAGGGCCACATCGACACCCTACATATCGAAAGCTACGCGCCGCCCCAGGAAGAAATCACACCGCCCCCGCCCCCCACAGCCGCGCCAACCCCAGCCCCCGCACCCAGCGGCCGCCTGATCCGTATTGCTGGCAAAGGCCAACTTACCACCGGCACACCGATTATTTCCGGTGGGAATTTCACCTGGGGAGAGGCCACCAAGGACGGCCAACGGCTGCCGGAAAATGCCACGATTACCAACAACATCATTCGCATGGCCCAGCGGATGCAAGAAGTGCGGTCACGGTTGGGGAACCGCTCCATTACCATTACCAGTTGGTATCGCCCCCCCGCCATTAATCGTGCCGTCGGCGGTGCATCCCGCTCCACCCATATTCAAGGCCATGGTGTCGATTTTGTCGTGGCGGGCCTTTCCCCCCGGGAGGTGCAGCGTCAGCTTGACCCTTGGTGGCCCGGTGGTTTGGGCTATGGCTCCACCTTCACCCATTTAGATAATCGTGATTTTCGGGCCCGTTGGAATTACGGTAATTAAGGCGTATTTTCCACAGGGGTGAGGGCAGCGGGAGTATTGATCAAGGTTTCCTGATCTTGGTACACCTCCAACTCAAACCAAAACGTACTCCCCACCCCCACTTCACTAATCAGATGGACGCGGCTATGGTGCTTTTCGACAATATTGCGCACAATCGACAGCCCTAGCCCCGTGCCTTCTAGGGTGTGGACACGGTTTTCGACGCGAAAGAAGCGGTCAAAAATGGCTTCTTGATCCTCGGCATCAATGCCGGTGCCGGTGTCTGCCACTTCGATCCGGACTTTTTGGGTTTGGTTCATCACTGGCTTGGCCTGCTCCATGGGATAGGCAATGATCGCCACCTTGCCACCAGCGGGGGTAAATTTAAGGGCATTGCCCACCAAATTGGCGAGGACTTGCAAAATCAGATCGTAGTGACCCAAGACGAGGGGCAGATTGGGGTCAATATTTTGTAGGAGTTCAATGCCCTTATCTTTGGCGTTGAGTTGGTAGGTGCGCAGGGTTTGTTCAATGGGGCGGGAAATTTCCACCGCTTCCAGTTTGTAGGTATTGCTGGATTCCAACCGGGAGAGATCGAGGACATCATTCACCAAGCGAGTGAGGCGATCGGTTTCATTGTTGGCGGTTTTGAGGAATTCTTCCCGTTCGCCAGCGGTGAGTTCGTTGCCGTATTCGTAGAGGGTTTCGATGAAGGATTTGATATTGAAGAGGGGGGTGCGGAGTTCGTGGGAGACGTTGCTGATAAATTGGCTTTTGGCTTCGTTGAGTTCCACTTCCCGGGTGATGTCCTGGATCGTCATGGCAATGCCCTTAACGGTTTCCCGGTATTGATCGAGGACTTGGGTGAGGAGGACGCGGATCGTGCGCTCGGTGGGGCCGGCAAGGGTGACGCGGAATTCATCGCCATCCCGGTGTTTTTCGGGGGGGGCGATCGCCCCTGTATGGTCTTCTACCAACGGGGTGGGCAAGGTTTGGCTGACATGGTACAGGGGGCGGGTGAGTTTCACCGTCACCGCTGGGGGGAGATGGTGGAGGACATTTTCCCCGATCACATCCCGGCCTTCCCAGTTGAAAATGCGGCGGGCCGTGGGGTTGACGAGAATGATTTCTAAATCGGTATTCAGTAAAACAGCCCCATCGGCAATGGTGGAAACGAGGGTTTCTAGCTTCGCCTTCTCCGCCGTCATTTCCTCAATATTCTGGGCTTCATACCGTTCGAGCCGCTCGGCCATTTCGTTGAAACTACAAATTAACTCCCCCAATTCCCCCCCCAGGGGGAGATCCACCCGCTGTTTAAAGTTACCAGCGGCGATATTTTTCACCCCCACGAGCAATTCTTTAATGGGTTTCGTAATCGTCAGGGCATTAAACACCACCCCAAGGAGCACCATGGCCCAGATGGAAATAAAGACGGCGATCGTCACATCGCGGGTCAGGTTCGAGGAAGCCACCACCGTCGGATTGGGATTGATCCCCACCGCCAACACCCCTAAATACTGGTGCTCACGGTTGAGGGGGATAAATACATCGGTGACTTGGCCGTTGGGGGTGCTGTGTTGTCGCACCATGGGAACTTCGGCTTGGGGAGAATACTGTTCCGGCAGTTGAATCCGCCGTTCAATGGTCAGGGAATTTTGAAGTTCCGCTTCACTATAGGGAATGCCAAAGAAGATTTTTCCCGCTTCATCGGCATAGAGGAGATAACGCACCGAAGATGTACTGCGATAGAAGCGGCTGGAAAACCGCGCCGCTTCACTGAGGTTCCCCTCGGCAATGAGGGGGGCAACATTGGCCGCCAGGAGCAGCCCTAAATCGCGACCAAAGCGGGTGTCATTGAGACGGGCATCCTGTTGGATCGTGTTGACTGCCCAGAAGGTGACACCACTCATGATCAGGGACACAACCAAAGTTGCCCCGGCCATGAGCCGGGTCTGCAAGGTAAATTCTGACCACCACCGATGGAGAATGGCGCGGATTTGGCTGAAGAACGCTAACAAGGCTCACCTAGGGGCAATCTATGAATGCTTTTGATTATAGGCCAAGGGGCATAGGGGGGATGAGTTAG
>RECT01000353.1 GCA_007693875.1 Spirulina sp. DLM2.Bin59 | reverse complement strand
TTTTTCTGCAAGTGGGCTTTCGGGGAGCCTTCTGGCTGAATATCCTCCTCACCCTGCTGGGCTATATTCCGGGGATTGTCCATGCCGTTTGGATCATTGCCAAAGAAGATTAAACCTTAACCCCCCAGAGAAACCTTGGGCCGATCGCGCTGGGAGCGTGGCGTTAACTCCATACCATGGGGGGAAACACCGCTATTGCTATGGAGGCGGAAACTGAAACTTAAACAACGCAACCATAGCCCCGGATAGCGTCGCTCCAACCAAGGGCGCGATCGCCCCAACAACCCCGGAAACCAACCTCGAAAACACCAAGCCATCAACGATTCAACCCCAAACCAGAGATAACTCCCCAACCACCGCAGGAAATCCTTCGCCCCCGCCTGCTCCCAAATCCAGGCCACCAAACGGGGGTTCATTCGCGCCGCCTCAAGGGCTAAACGGTTAAACGTCCACCAACTAAACCGGTCTTTAATAAACGTATCCGCCACCGCCGGAGGCTGCTCCGCCAACAGGCCGAAAAACGTGTTCAGCATCGCATTCACCCGTTGCGGCGGCAGAGTTTTCCCCGTAGGAACCATCATCCCCTTAGAAAAAAGCCAGGTAACAGCAGTATTGCTCTGATAGGCGCGGATTGGGTTTAAATCCGCCGTCGTCAAGAGATCATGGGTTAAGGCAATATCCAGGAGCGTCGTCAAGCGGCTCAGGTTCCGCACCAAAGAGCCAAAACCCGTAAACACCAAGGGAGACTGTAACGATGCCGCATCACCAATGGCCAAAACCCGATCAAAAGCCACAGTGCGATCGCCCCCCCCGACACTGAAATGCCCTGGAATATAGCCAAACGTCGGCTTCTTCCATTGCAAAGCCTCCAGATCACAGCGGCGATACTCCGGCAGAATCGTGAAAAAGTCCTCATACATCTCCAACAAAGAACCGGGATTCTCAGGGTGGACTTGGTGGTAATGGAAGAGATAAACCGTCAGATCATCCCCCTCCACAGGGAACAATTCCCAAATCAATTGCCGGCCCCGGGAAATATCCCCATGGGAATGAAGCACATCCCCATAGTCCGGATTCCACACATCAGCACTAATCCCCGACAGCACCGCCCCCACCGTGGGACAAACACTATCAAAGGTGCGATCGCCATTTAACTGCCAAGCAATGGGGGAAGCCGTCCCCATCGCATCCATGAGTAAGCGACCCGTGGGGGTTTGGGTTTCTCCCGTGGGGCGATGGGTGAGATGGACCTCTACGCCATTGGTCGCCACATCAACGCGGGTAAATTCCGTTTGATCCCAAATTTCTCCCCCCGCTTGGCGGAGTTTTTCCCCACATAAACGCAGCAATTTTTCGGAATTAATGGCAATGTTTAACACCGTCGGGGTATGGAGCACCTTCGCCTTAAGGTGGGGGGGATTATTGCCATCGAAAAATTTATTAAAGCCATCAATATATTCCCGAGCAATCAGCGTTTCAAATTCCGCCGCCGTGAATAACCCCAGATCAATCAAACTCTGAAACTCGCCCCGGGAAATATTCCATTCCCGGTGCATCCGCCCAAAGGCAAGCCGCTCCACTAACAAAACCCGATAACCCCGTTGGGCCATCACCGCCGCATGGATCACCCCCAACGCCCCACCAATGTAGATCAGGTCATAATCCGCCGGTGTGGTGATGGGGGTGGCGGTACGAAACACCACCTGCGGCGGCTGTTGGGGATTGCGCACATTCTCCCGCCAACGTTTTTCCCACCAATAGACCCGTTGCAGATCCAGTTCCCCCTGGGGCATTTTGCGGAAAAATTTCACGGTTTTGGGGTAATGGGGGGCGAGGGCCGTGAAAATATCCCCTTGGCCCAGATCAATCTCCGGCAAGGTGGGATAGGTGAGGGGGAAAGCGGCCTGGATCGCGCTGGTGAGGTGGCGGGCGATCGCCTTTGCCCCCGGAATCACCCCTGTTCCCCACTGGAACATCTTTAAATAGGTGGTGCGCTGTAAAGACCAAAGGGCAATGGCCAACTTCACCCCAGGCTGTTGGGGGAACTGCACCTGTACCCCCGTGGGAACCGCCACCCGTTGGCCTTGGGGGGGTTGCCACTCATTTTGCAGCCAAGCGATGGCGCGATCGGTGTCAGGGGTAGGGATTTCAATGTAGAGCAGTTCTTGCATCAGGATATGGGGGAGCCCAACCGGGTAAAACAATCAGAGCACGAGCCATTGTTGACTCAGCAACATCGGGGTTATGCTTCACATAGTTTAATAGAATTGACGATCTTTTTAAAAATCGTCACAACGGGAACATCTCCCCAGGCATCCACCACAGAGAGGGCAAGAGCCGTGAATGGTAAACCCACCGCATTAATTACCGGCGCATCCAGTGGCATTGGTGCCCAATTAGCTCAAGTTTTTGCCCGCCACGGTTATGATCTGGTGCTCATTGCCCGCAGTGGCGCCCAGCTCAATCACCTGGCGGAAATTTTAGCCACGGAATACCAGGCGGCGGTGAAAATTCTCATCCATGACCTTTCCCATCCCAATGCCCCAGAGGTGATCACCGCCCAACTTCAGCAGACGGGGATCGAGGTGAATATTTTGGTGAACAATGCCGGTTTTGGATCCTATGGACTGTTTGCCACAACCGATGCTAACTGGGAATGGCAGATGATGCAGGTGAATATGGTGGCCCTCACCCAGTTAACCAAGCTGTTACTGCCGGGGATGATCGCGAGGGGATCGGGGAAAATTCTTAACGTGGCTTCAACGGCGGCCTTTCAACCGGGGCCTTGGATGGCGGTGTATTATGCCACCAAGGCCTATGTGCTCTCTTTTTCGGAAGCCTTGGCCACAGAACTGCGGGGCACAGGGGTGACGCTGACGGTGCTCTGTCCCGGGCCGACGGCTTCAGCCTTTCAGGAGCGGGCCCAGATGGAGCGATCGCAATTTTTGCAAGGTCGGGAGTTAATGAGTGCGGCGGTGGTGGCGGAATTTGGCTATCGGGCCTTATTCGCAGGGCGGGTGATTGCCATTCCGGGTTGGCAAAATCGGTTCTTGGCTTGGGGGGTGCGGTGGCTGCCTCGGCGGTGGGCCTCTGCCTTGGTGGCCCAGATGCAGGCCCCCCAATCTGAGGCAATGGCAGAAGTGGAGGGCGATCGCTCCCCATAACGTTAATCCCGATGGAGGTATCTATCGATACAACATCAACGGGGCGAAATGTCTATGGTTGGGACAGGGGTATCGCCCATCCTCACCTACGTATTTTGGGGGTACATCGCGCCATTCAGTCCTTGCCACCTCACAGCTCAAGCCTATTCAGGACTGCGATCGCAGTCAGACCTGCCGAGGATATATTGCGAATGAATCAGCGCCACTGCATGGATATTGAGCAGCATATTCCCCCCCCAACCCTTGGGTTAGAACGGGCCAGAAACAACCATAAGCCCATGAGATCAGAGCCGGCCCCCATTGTGCCCTCAATGTTATGACCCCTCACACCGATCAACATCTTCGCCGCTACCAACATGTTTTAGAGATGATTGCAGCGGCGCAACCCCTTGAGCAAATTTTAGAGCAATTGCTGTTGATGGTGGAGCAGCAGGTGGCGGGAGTGCGCGGCGTGATGATGCTCCTCGATAGTCATCAGTCCCATTGGGATGGGGGAGTGGCGGTGAGTTTGCCCATAGACTATGGGACGACGATCCGGGGCGAGGCGATCGCCCACAGTAGTTTCCTCGTCAGCGTCACCGCCCGCCACAATCAGCCCATTCTCGCCCTCAATCTCCCCGATACCGAAGCCCTCCCCCAGGAGCAACGGTTAGCCCGCCACCACGGACTCAACCACGGTTGGGGGATTCCCCTCCGTTCTTCCCAGGGGGATAGTCTGGGGGCTTGGATCACCTACGGGGACAGCACCGAAATCCTCACCGCCGCCCAAGAGGTGATCACCAATTGGGCCCTCTGTTTGGCGGAAATCGCCCTGGATCATGCGCGATCGCACCAAGCCATTCAACGGGCCGAGGCCAAATACCAAAGCATCGTCGAAAACATCGGCATTGGCATCTTCCAAACCACCCCCGATGGTCACTACCTCCACGCCAATCCCGCCCTCGCCGCCATCTACGGCTACAACTCCCCCGCCGAGCTGATCCGCGTCCTCACCAACATTGGCGATCAACTCTATGTTGAACCCCATCGCCGTCAGCAGTTCACAGAATTGCTCCATGCCAATGGCCGGGTCTCCAACTTTGAATCCCAGGTTTATTGCCGTGATGGGGGGGTTATTTGGATTTCCGAAAATACGCGAGCGGTGCGGGATAGTAACGGCATCTTGCTCTATTACGAGGGGACGGTGGAGGATATCACCGCCCGCCGCATTGCCGAGGAAAAGCTGTTTCACTCCGCCCTCCATGACACGCTGACAGGGTTGCCGAATCGGGCCTGTTTGTTGAACCGGGTGCAGCAGGCCATCACCTGTCCCCCTAGCACGGGGGAATATGCCCTCTTGTTCCTCGATTTGGATCGGTTTAAGGTGGTGAATGATAGCCTTGGCCATCTGATCGGCGATGAATTACTCAAAGCCGCCGCCCAACGGATTCAAGGGCAGTTGCAGGGCAACCATGCCGTTGCCCGTTTGGGGGGAGATGAGTTTGCGATTATCCTGAACCCCATTGATGGGGTGGAGGCAGCGATCGCCCTCGCCCAGGGAATTCTCAGCGAATTTGAACAGCCCTTCCAAATTCGCCAATATGAAATTTATGCCGCCGTCAGTATCGGCATTGCCATGGGCCGGGCCAGTTATCAACAGCCGGAGGATATTCTTCGCGATGCAGATTTAGCCATGTATCAAGCCAAACGCCAGGGCATAGAGGGTTATCAGGTGTTTGTCCCTCAAATGCAGACCCACAATTGGCACCGATTACAGTTGGAAAATGACCTGCGTAAAGGGCTAGAGCGCCGTGAATTTTATCTCGTCTATCAGCCCATTGTTGATGTTACCAGCCATCACCTCTACGGTTTTGAAGCCCTCTTGCGGTGGCACCATCCCCAGCGGGGGTTAATTGCCCCCACAGAGTTTATCCCCATTGCAGAAGAAACCGGGCTGATTCATTCCTTGGGTTGGTGGGTGATTCAGCAGGCTTGCCAACAGTTGCAACAATGGCAGGAGCGGGATTTGTTTGTCAATGTCAATCTTTCCTTAGTGCAGTTGCAGGAAGCCCAGTTTGTGGAAAAATTAACCGCGATCTGTGAGCAAACCCAGATTCAAACCCGGCAATTAAAGTTAGAAATTACCGAAAGTTGTTTGCTCACCGGAACCTATGGGGTGGGCGATCGCCTCAAGCAAATTAAAGCCCTCGGCTGCGGCCTCTGTATTGATGATTTTGGCACGGGGTATTCTTCCCTCAGTCGTCTCCATGAGTTCCCCGTTGATACCCTCAAGATTGACCGAGCCTTTGTCCAGGAAATCGATAGCGATCGCCTCAAAATTGCCCTCGTAAAAACGATCATGACCCTTGCCGATAGCTTGGGGATGCAGGTGGTGGCGGAAGGCATCGAAACCCAAGCCCAATGCCACCAACTCCAGCAAATGGGTTGCACCCATGGCCAAGGCTATTATTTCTCCCCCGCCCTCGATTGGGAAACCGCCACCATCTGGGCCAAGGAGCAATTTCCCCCCTTAGCCAATGCTTCCTAAAGCATTAATCACCCCTGAAGCTTTGATGATGGATTGACACTCCCCGGCCTAAAGGCACGGGGATTCTTGGCTCACCGAGTCCACTTAC
>RECT01000234.1 GCA_007693875.1 Spirulina sp. DLM2.Bin59 | reverse complement strand
GGGTCTTGGTTGCGTTCCCGGAGCCAATCTTGCACTTTGGTTTCGACGAAGAAGGTTTGATTTTGCTCAAACATCCGGGTGATCTGCATTTGGAGGGTGTAGGGGTTGATCCGTGACATGATGGGGAAAGATCAAGGTGGTTTTGCTGTTATGTTAACCCGTGGTGTAGATGCCCTGACTCTGCCGGCGATTTTTCGCAGTGGGGAGGTGTTTGGTGCAGGGGGGGCATAAGGGGGCGATCGCTCCGGGTTGTCCGGCGAGTTTTTTGCGTTGTCATCCCCAGGCGAGGCTTTTTCTGGATGAGGCGGCGGCGGGGGTTTGGCAGGATCCTATTGAGTAAGGTATTAATCCACTGCCAGCCTATCGGTTAGCAATTGCCTTGGTCTGTTATCTTAGGATTTAGAATCGATGGCTTTAAATGCGATGAAGTTAGATCTAATGTATTATCATCAAAATAAAGATCTACCCCGTGATTGGTGTTTAGAAGGTTGTCAATTGGGCAACATCAATCTGATTGTGGGCAAGAATGCATCGGGAAAGTCAAAGATTTTGAAATCGATCAAAATTATTGCCGGATTGTTATCGGGTGAAATCAATTTAAAAACAGGTCGTAATTTAAGTGAGTGGACTCTTTTTTTTGATTCTGATCATGATCAGGACAAAAAAGTTTATTTTTTAAAAGTTAATCGTGGTCAGGTGCTTGAAGAACGGTTTACAGTTGGTGAAAAAAACTATCTTGACCGCAACGAAACTGGAGAGGGTAAGGTTTGGGCTGAAAAGTTAAATCAATATATTGATTTTCAAACGCCGATTGATGAGGTAGCTGCTGTTAAAAGGAGAGATTCTATCCAGCATCCTTTTTTTGAAGAAATTTACCATTGGGCAAATTCTTTAAGATATTATGAGTTTGGTACGGATTTAGGTAGAAATAGTTTAATGATGGTGAACGAGAAAAACATTGATGTCATTAAAAAAAATACTGATTTTAAGAAGGGAAATCAGGTGATTGGCATTTTTAAACTGGGTGAAGAGGAATTAGGTGAGTCTTTTATTGATGCGATCAAAGCTGATATGGTGCAAATTGGTTATGAAATTTCTGATATTGGCACTAAAACACCATCACCATTTTTAGTGGATGAAGGCGATGAGATATTATTGCAGGGACAACCTCAGTATTTATATGTTCAAGAGCACAATTTGATTGATGAAACTGAGCAGGTTTTTATGTCTCAAGGGATGTTTCGTGCTTTATCGCTGATCATTCAAATCAATTACTCGCTTTTGGCAGGAAAACCCAGTTGTATTTTAATTGATGATATTGGCGAAGGTTTAGATTTTGAGCGTTCTTCTGCAATGATTCAGGTACTCATTAGCAAGGCACAAGCGGGTTTAGTTCAATTAATTATGACTACGAATGATCGCTTTATTATGAATGGTGTTCCTTTGGAATACTGGTCAGTGATTGAGCGTAAGCCGGGATTCGCTAAGTTGCATAATATTCATAATTCAAAAGCTGTGTTTGAACAGTTTCAATTCACGGGATTAAATAATTTTGATTTTTTCTCTACTCAATTTTATATTGAGGGTTTTGGTGAAGAGGAGTATGTCAGTTTGTGAAAAAGTTAGCAATTTTTATGGAGGGTCAAACGGAAAAGATTTTCGTCCGCAGGCTCCTTGAGGAGATTGCGGGGAAGCATAATATTGCGATTGTTGAAAATAGGATCACTGGCAAAAAAGATAGTAGAATAACGACTTTAGAAATGAGTGATTCCATCACGAATGAAACCAAGTATTATGTTTTGCTTTATGATTCTGGTGGAGAGGGTAGTGTGGTGTCAGATATGCGTGATCAATATGGGGGTCTTATTCGCTCTGGCTATGATAAAATTATCGGATTAAGAGATGTTTATCCGCTTTCTTTTGCGCAAAAAGGTAGTTTGGAAAATGGTTTAAATGCTGTCTTACCAAAGGGAACATTACCGGCTTATGTGGTTCTGGCGGTGATGGAGATAGAGGCTTGGTTTTTGGCAGAGTGGCATCATTTTTCAAGGGTCAGTCAAGATTTAACCATTGCTTTGATTGAAGAATCTTTAGGGTTCAATCCTAAGGTGGATGATATGGAGGTGAGGCATCATCCTGCTGAGGATTTGCATCAAATTTATAAGCTCATTGGTAGATCTTATAAGAAAAACAAAAAGCAAGTTAATGCAATTGTTTCAAGTTTAGATTATGAATTTTTGTATTTAGAGCTTGTTGATCGTGTTCCTAGTTTTGGAAAGTTAGTAAACTACATTAATAGTTTCTTGGTTATTTAAATAGTTCACAAGTACTTTCTAGTCAAGATTGACCTGGAACTATACAATATAGTGGCTGGGCATTGCCCATCACGAGCAATTAGGTGGGCAATGCCCACCCTATTACTAAAAAAGAGGAACTTTTCAAAAATATGGCGGCTCTACCAAAAAATTGGAAGTTGGCAAAATTGACTGATATTGGAGAATTTAAATTTGGTGGAACACCTTCTAAAAGAAATTCTTCATACTGGAATGGAAATGTACCATTTGTGACAGGGGCGGATATTACGTCTTTTTATGTATCTGGAAAAAATGCACGAGCTTTTTTAACAACAGAAGGATTTAATTCTGGAAAAACAGCAGTTTGTAATCCTGGCACAATTTTATTAGTAACTCGTACTCGTGTTGGTAGAGTTGGAATAGCTTCAGAAACCATGGGTGCAAGTCAAGACTTAAGCCCTTATAACTGTGGCTCAGATGCTCTACCAGAGTATGTTTGTCGTTATTTAAGGACACTTTCTAATTATTTAATGAGTCAATGCCGAGGTTCAACAATTCTTGGATTAACGAGAGAAATTGTTCAAAATTTAGAAATCCCGTTGCCGCCGATTGAGGAGCAGCGGCGGATTGCGGCGATATTGGATCAGGCGGATGGGGTGCGGCGTAAGCGGCAGGAGGCCATTCGCCTCACCGAGGAACTCCTCCGCGCCACCTTCCTCGATATGTTCGGCGATCTTTTTGCTTTTTTAAGACCCTTAGAACACGAATCTCCTAAAGGTTTTAAGCTTTGTAAATTACAAGATCAAATAAAATTACAAAGAGGATTTGATTTATTAAAAAAAGACTGCATTGACGGAGAATATCCGGTAATATCTTCTGGCGGAATATACACATATCATCGAGAATACAAGGCCATAGGGCCAGGTGTTTTGCTAGGAAGAAAAGGATCTGTCGGTCGAGTACATTATATTGAAACAAATTATTGGCCACATGATACAACTTTGTGGGTAAAAGAATTCAATGGTAATCATGCAGCATTTGTATTTTACTTTTTTAAGCTTTTTCCAATATCCAAGTTTGAAGAAAGTACAGCAAACCCAACCTTAAATAGAAATAGACTGCACCCACTCAATGTTTTTTGGCCACCCTATGAACTGCAATTAAAATTCGCCAATTTTTTTGATGTTTATAGTAAAAATAAAGCGAAACTCAAGACCTCATTGTCTACAATGGATAATATGTTTAATTCCCTTCTACAACGTGCATTCCGTGGCGAACTCTAATCAACCCCATGAAGCCCAAGCAAGAGGGCGAAAAATTTTTCGCCCCTACGAAATTAAAAATCTGTAGGGGCGAAAAACCTTTCGCCCCAAAACCCATAACCCGCCACCAACAACCCACCTATTGTCCGAGCGATTATCCAGGAAGCAATGTAAATTCTCAATCAAACCATGAAACCTTCTGCCTCCCTCCCCCCAACAGGCGGCAGAGCCGCCCAATCCCCATGCCACGGCAGAGCCATGGCACGAGCAAAACAAAAAGATGGAAATCACATGATTTCACATTGCCTCTGAATCAATTCAAGAAACTTTAAAACCTGCTGATAATACTGCTCCACCTTTGCCAAGGTAACACCCTGCTCACCACCATGAGCAACACTATGACGAATCGTCACAATACTGTCAACAGCATCACGAACTTCCAGATCAATCCCTTCCAACTCCACCGCCCAACCTTCATTAAAATCTCTCGCTAACTCAATAACATCCTTAACCCTTGGATTTTGAAACCGCTTCAACTTCCTCCTAACATATCGATGCACATCAGGAGCCGCCTTCCCACTCGTATATTGATCATAACATTCACGAACCGTCACCTCAATTAAACCCGAAATTCGTACCGTAATATAGCGAGCAAAATCATTATTAATCTCAATATCATCAATAGTTTTAGCCTTATCAATGAGAGAATCAATCTTAGTTTTTCTGCGATGAAAGCTCTGAAGAGACATACTATTTTACAAAACAGACTTAAACTTTGCCATCGCGAGACTAATTCTGCCTTGAAGATTTTTAATATCAGTCATCTGCCGAGAATTAATACTATAATCTAAAAAATCTTGACTTACCAGCAACTCATCATAGGCATTCTTGAGATCAGAGGCTTCCTTAATTTCTCCATTCTTTAGACGATGGGCAACCCCAATCATAACCGCATCAAATACCGCCGCGTGAAGGCCAACATGAGGACGAAAAGCCCGCTCGCCAATTGCTCCATAGATCGCGTCAACCGTACCTTGAAAAACCTGTGTAATTTCAACTGCCGAATATCGTTGTAAACTGCGATTACTTTTCATGAAATCATTCAAAAATTCCTTCATTGAGGTTTCATATAAATCCATCGCAAAATACAATGCCACAAATCGCAGAATGAGTTCACGATCCTTCATCCTCTTACTAGGATCAGGTTTGCGGGAATGTTCATCACCTTGAAATATCTTTTGCCAAACTTCATACTCATTTAATTCATTTAAAAGCTCGTTGAACTTCCCATAATAAATAGATGCCCTAATTTCCTGTGCCGAAAGTTGCGTTCCGCCAGTATTAAGACGCTCAAAAATGGAATATAAACTGGTGCTAAACTCCTCTTGCATTTCTTCTTGCCGCACAATCGTTGCGGGCAAAATAGAATCATCAAGTTGCCTTTGATCATTAGCCGATAAAGCGCCATAACTTTTGCCCTCAAACTGTTCAGCAACCTTTGATAAGCAAAAATCTTCATATTGATCTTCATCACTTTGAATCGGAAATTTCCCTTCATAAAAATACTGAAGCGTCTTCAGTCTTTGCTGACCATCAATGACAATTAATCGATTGGTTTGGGGTTCTTTCGCCAAAAAAATACCCGGAACAGGCAAACCCAACAACAATGATTCAATAAACCGGGAAGCCTGTTCCTGACTCCACACATAGGAACGTTGAAAATCTGGGATATAAATATCTTGATTTTGGATTCTTTTAACTAACCCATCCACCGGATAATCAGCATTGTAACTGGTAATAGCATAGGAGCTTGGTGATACAGTTTCCTCAATATCTTCCACGATGTCCTGAGCCGAGGACTGATCATGGGCGGAATGATGAACTGTTGACATCTTGAAGCCTCGTAACTTTTAAGCGAATCTTGCTGAATCTTTGTGATCGCGTTAAATTTAACCTGCCCTGATCTCCATGGGCAAGATCAAACATCCTTACTTGGTTCGCCATTATATCACACAGAATCATTGCCCCCCACCGCCCCCAGAATCCCCCCCAAAATCAGCGGCGTTTGCCCCGAAATTGTGAAAATCATCATCTCCCGATAAAGCCGTTGGGCGGGATGAGCCGGATGAATTGCCCCACCCCGCGCAAAAGCGATCGCCCCCAACGTGCAACGACCCCCAAGGGCGATCGCCTCCCCCCGTAACCGATGGGGATCATCAACATCACCCCCCCGAATCGTCGCCACACAATCCCGCCATTGCGCCGCTAAACCCTCCACCCCCGGACAATCCCCCAGCAAATCCAACGCCCCCC
>RECT01000416.1 GCA_007693875.1 Spirulina sp. DLM2.Bin59 | reverse complement strand
TTGTCTGCACCATGGCGGTGATTGTGGTTTGGTGAAGAGCCGTTGTGGGGGAGATAAAGGCCAGGGTTTGACCATAGGCTTGGAGGGCAGTCTCCAAATAGAGGAGTTGATCGGCCACAGTGAGGTTAAACCGGGGTTCCGTGGCGATTTGGTAATAGACAATCCCGAGATTGTGGTAGGTGGTGGGAAAGTCAAAGTTAACGAAAATTGGCGGATCCATCAGGCTTAACTCCTGGGCCAATTGGGCTGCTTTTGCATAGGAGACAGCGGCGTTGAAAAGTTCCTGGAGGGCGGTGTGGCGATCGCCCTCGCTGGCCAGATGCCAGTAGGCGGCGGCCAAATTGTTGTGGGTTGTGGCACAGGCCACGGGATCGCGGTCGGCGGTGCGGTATTGAAGACTGGCATGGTAACAGGCGATCGCCGCCTCTAAATGGGCTGTTTCCGGCTCCTGTTGAGCCACCATCCAATAGGCAGTCCCTAAATTGGTTTGGATCATTGCCCAAGTGGGCCAGTCCGCTGCCGCTTCGTACTGTTGGGCCGCTGCGTGGTAGGCATGAATGCTGGCTTTGAGGTTGGGAATTGCTTCTTGGTGTTGGGCCAAATGCCAGTAGGCGGTTCCCAAATTGTTTTGGGTCGCCCCATATTTGGGATTATCAACGGCTCGATACCGGAGGGAAGCTTCATAGGCCCACACCCCTTGTTGGAGATGGTAAGCTGCGTCGCCATAGCGGGCTAGATCACTATACACCGCCCCCAAATTATTCTGCACCATCGCATAGGTATGGGGTGCATCTGCCCCATCCCCCAAGGGTGCTAAGGCGGCTTGATATTGGCTGAGGGCCTGGTTTAAATCCCCACGGGCGGCGGCGGCATTATCGGGGGAATGTTGGCGCGATCGCAACCAGTAGAAATTCCCCAAATCATTTAAAGCATCAATGGTTTCTGTGGGGTTTGTGAGGTGAGGCAAGAGGTCTTGACTGGTGGTAATGGCCTGATCCAAGAGGGGGAGGGCGGTTTCTCCCTGGGCGATGCGATCGCGATATTGTTGCACCTGTTGCCGCAGGGCTTCAGGGGGGGGGGGCGTTGTTGGTTCCCAGGTTCCCGTTAGGGTAATCAGGGGGAAAGCCCCCGCCGGATCTGGGTCAGGGAGGGGTGGGTTGGGGGATGGTGGCGGTACAGGGGTAATGCCCTGATCCGCAAAAAAGGTAAAGACCCCCGTATGCCAGCGCCAAAACTCCGGTGCGCTCTGCTGAATTTGATGCAGCCAGGGGCTATTGACCCAGAGCAACAGGTTAAATTCCAACTCCGGCAAATGGCGGCCCAGGGAGCGGAGTTGGCGTAAAAACTGCTGTTGGACGGGGGGGGGTTGGCGGGTCAGTTGGGGAATGTTGCGCAATTCTAAAATCGGCATCATCCCCGTTTGGCCCAAGTGGGGGTGATCCTGCAAGACAGCGGCGATCGCCCTCAACAATTGCGGCTCCCCCACATCCCAAGGCAGCGGTGCCAGGGCCACCGGCCCCCCCCCGAGGCCATGGTGCAACCGTTGGGATAGGGTTTGCACCAAGGGTTCATGGTCACAAACAGCAAACAACACCTGACGACGGAGACCCGCTGCCAAGACCCGTTGCAGGCGATCGTAGGTTTGGGGGTTATCCGTGAGATGGGGTAAAACGGTCATGGTGATGGACGGGGGGGATTATTGCCATTTTCGGGCCCTGGAGGGGCAGTCAGGATTAACCCGCAGGTTGACCCAGTGGAGCAGCCAATTACCCCCCAATCCCCCGCGCCATGAGGCTGGCTAGTAGGGGAATGATCGCAAAACCCGCCAATTCTGTCCGGATGATGGTTGTGATCACCTTCGCTTGGGTTTCGCCAATGGTGGGGGCTGTTTCCTCCCGTAGCCCTTTAATCCAGCGCAGGAAGGAAATGGTCGGGTAGAGAGAGAGGGTACCAATGACGACAAATACGGCAATTTTCGCCCAAAATACCGGGTTTTGGGTGTAAAACTCCACACCCTTGCCGAAATACATCAGCCGCAATCCCCCCGTGACTAATACTGTAATCGCAGCGATACCGTAAATCGTATCGCTGATCAGGATACGCCAAGCATCCTTGATGGTCAGTTCTGCTTTAAAGGTTTGGTGTTCGAGGGCGAGGGCGGCGAAGATCAGGCCAAAGCTGAGGTAATGGAGATAAGCAACGATCGCGCTATTTAAGGGCATGGTGGGATCAAAAAACGGGATAAAGTAGGTATCACTGGATTTTCGCACGCAACGCACCCACTACCGATGGTCAAAATCAACGAAAGCTATTTAAAACTGAAGGCCGGCTACCTGTTCCCGGAAATTGCCCGTCGGGTCAATGTCTTTGCCACTGCCCATCCCGATGCCCCGATCATCAAGCTGGGCATTGGTGATGTGACTGAACCGCTCCCCGCTGCTTGTCGGGAGGCGATGACGGCGGCGGTGGCGGAAATGGGCGATCGCACCACGTTCAAAGGCTATGGCCCCGAACAGGGCTATCTGTGGCTGCGGGAAAAAATCGCCGCTCAGGATTTCCAAGCCCGGGGCTGTGATGTTGATGCCTCGGAAATTTTCATCTCCGATGGTTCCAAATGTGACACGGGGAATATTCTCGATATTTTTGGCACGGGGAATGCGATCGCCGTTACCGATCCCGTTTATCCCGTCTATGTGGATACGAATGTGATGGCCGGCCACACTGGCCCCGCCAATGACCAGGGGGAATACGGCGGCCTGGTGTATCTGCCCATCAATGCGGAAAATGATTTCACTGCATCTATCCCCACGACGAAAGTTGATCTGATCTATCTCTGCTTTCCCAACAATCCCACGGGGGCAACGGCCACGAAAGCTCACCTCAAGGCTTGGGTGGACTACGCCAACGCCCACGGCTCGATCATTTTCTTCGATGCGGCCTATGAAGCCTTTATCACCGATCCGGAGATCCCCCATTCTATTTATGAAATCGAAGGCGCTCGCACCTGTGCGATCGAGTTCCGCTCTTTTTCCAAAAATGCCGGTTTCACGGGAACCCGTTGCGCCCTCACTGTTGTGCCCAAGTCCCTGACGGTAAAAACCAGTGATGGCTCTGAGGTGGCGTTACATAGTTTATGGAATCGTCGCCAATCCACCAAGTTTAACGGCGTTTCCTACATTGTCCAACGGGGGGCAGAGGCGGTTTATTCGGAAGCGGGTCAAAGTCAGATTAAAACCCTGGTGAATTTCTATCTGGAAAATGCCCAAATCATCCGCGACCAATTAACCGCTGCCGGTTTTGCCGTTTATGGGGGTGTGAATGCGCCCTATGTGTGGGTGAAAACCCCTGCGGGTTTATCCAGTTGGGACTTTTTCGATCAATTGTTGGAAAAGGCCAATGTGGTGGGTACACCGGGATCGGGTTTTGGGGCGGCTGGTGAGGGCTATTTCCGCATCTCTGCCTTTAATAGTCGTGCCAATGTGGAGGAAGCGATGGCCCGAATTACGGCGAAGTTTGCAACGGCTTAAGCCTTCATCCCCGGCCCTTCTCCCCAGTTGGGGGCGCTGTTGAGTAATTATGGGGGCTGGCGATCGGGGTGCATGGGGGTGATTCTCTCCTCTGATGCACCCGTTCTTATAATCCCGATGGTTTCGCCCCTAGATCGCCCGTGGTTGACAAGATCTTGAGGAAAAGGGTTATCTTAGGGATAGGGTCTAATCGGTGGTTATCTGCGCAACGTAGCCCAATACACGATGGAAAGCCGGTGGTCGAATGACAAGTAAGCAAGATCTATCAGAACGGGATATTTGTACTCAATTTATTACCCCTGCTCTGGTCAAGGCGGGTTGGGATATCCAAAGACAGATTCGGGAGGAAGTCAGTTTTACCGCTGGCCGGATCTATGTGAAGGGGAACTTGACGACCCGTGGCAAACACAGGCGGGCGGATTACATTCTTTACTACAAGCCGAATATCCCCGTTGCTGTCATTGAGGCGAAAAACAACAAGCACTCGGTGATGGCGGGGATTCAGCAGGGCCTCGAATACGCCACGATCCTCGATATCCCGACGGTTTTCAGTAGTAATGGGGATGGGTTCTATGAGCATGACCGTACAGCCACAGGGGGCAATGTTGAACGGATGCTCTCGTTGGATGAATTCCCCACACCAGCGGCACTTTGGGAACGGTATCAACGCTACAAAGGGATTGCTACGCCGGAAGTGGAGCGGATCAGCGCTCAGGATTATTTCTTTGATGGTACGAGCCACAGCCCCCGCTATTACCAGCAAATTGCCATTAACCGGACGGTGGAGGCGATCGCCAAGGGCCAGGAACGGATTTTGCTGACGATGGCTACGGGGACGGGGAAAACCTACACCGCTTTTCAAATTATTCACCGCCTTTGGAAGGCGGGGGCAGCGAAACGGATTTTGTTCTTGGCGGATCGGAATGCTTTAGTAGATCAAACCCGTCGGGGTGATTTTCGGCATTTTAGAGACAAAATGACGGTGATCAGAAAGAAGCACATTGATAAATCCTACGAAATTTATCTGGCACTGTATCAAGGTTTGACCAATTACGATGAAGATCGGGATGCTTACCGGGAATTTAGCCGGAACTTTTTTGATTTGATTGTGATTGATGAATGTCACCGGGGGAGCGCGTCAGAAGATAGTGCTTGGCGGGAAATTCTGGATTATTTTCAATCCGCCACCCATATCGGTTTGACGGCTACACCGAAGGAAACGAAAACGATTTCTAGTACCGAATATTTTGGCGATCCGATTTATACCTATTCGCTCAAGCAGGGCATCCAGGATGGTTTTCTGGCTCCCTATAAGGTGGTGCGGGTGGGTTTGAATATTGATCTGGAGGGTTGGCGACCGGAGGCGGGGAAAACTGATGATCGTGGGGAATTGGTGGAGGATCGGATCTACAACCGCAAGGATTATGATCGTAATTTGGTGATCGATAACCGTACTCAGGTGGTAGCGAACAAGATCACGGAATATTTAACCAAGACGAACCGTTTTGATAAGACGATTGTTTTTTGTGTGGATGTTGACCACGCCCAACGAATGCGGGCGGCGTTGGCCAATGCTAACAGCGATCTGATGGCTGAAAATCCTAAGTATGTGATGGAGATTACGGGGGAAAATGAGGAGGGTAAGCGAGAACTGGACAATTTTATTAATCCGGAAGAACGCTATCCAGTGATTGCCACGACTTCTAAGTTAATGACAACGGGGGTTGATGCCCAAACCTGTAAGTTGATTGTGTTGGATAGCAATATTGGTTCGATGACGGAGTTTAAGCAGATCATCGGGCGGGGTACTCGGATTAATGAGGAGTTTGGCAAAACGTTTTTCACGATTTTAGATTTTCGCAATGTTACGGATTTGTTTGCTGATCCGGATTTTGATGGTGATCCGGTGCGGGTGAAGGAGATTAGGGAGGATGATGAGTTTGAAACGCCGGAAGAGGAATTGGAGGCGGTTGAAACGATTACGGATGAGATGGGTGATCCGGTAATTTTTGATCAGCCGCCGGAGCCGCCGGATATTATTACGGGGGGTGAGATCAACGATGAGCCAAGGCGGAAGGTTTATGTGAGTGGCGTTAATGTTGCGATTCTCAACGAGCGGATCCAGTACATGGATAGTGATGGTAAACTGATCACTCACAATCTGAAGGACTACACCCGTCAGAAGGTGCGTGAGCAATACGCATCGCTCCATGATTTTCTGACGAAATGGCGGGGGGTGGATAAAAAGCAGGCGATTATTGATGAGCTTACGCAACAGGGGATCGTGGTGGAAAATCTTAAGGCTGCTATCGGTAAGGAGATGGATATTTTCGACATGATCTGTTACG
>RECT01000348.1 GCA_007693875.1 Spirulina sp. DLM2.Bin59 | reverse complement strand
ATAGCAGCACCGGCCCCATCAGTCGCATCTTCACCGAAGCCAACAATACCGGCGGCATCGGTGGCAATATCGAGATCAACACAGGCCAACTCTCAGCCACGGGTGGGGGAGAAGTGAGCGCAAGGGTGGCCAATTTAGGGGCGCGATCGGGGGATTTAACAATTACAGGTCAACAAATGACGATCCGGGGGGTCAGTCCTGGCGGAGTCCGCAGCACCGTTGCCATTGCCCATGGTGCATCAACGGGCCAAGGGGGTACAGTAACCGTCAATGTGGCCAATATCAATCTCAATGATCAAGGCCAAATCCTTGCCCGCACCACCTCCAACGGCAATGCGGGAAATATCGTCATCAACAGTAACAACCTTACTATGGCTGGGGAAAGCACGATCCGCAGCGCCGCCGAACGCTTCAGCGGCAATGGGGGTAATATTGCGATCGCCACCCAAACCCTCAACCTCCGTTCCGGCGCACAGATCACCACCTCAACCCTAGCAGCGGGGAACGCGGGCAACCTACGCATTCAAGCCCAAGATATTTTCCTGACGGGCATCGGCAACACGAACCCCACCAGCCTCACCGCCAACGTTGCCAGCCCCACCGCCACCGGCTCCGGCGGCAAGTTGATCATCGACAGTCAACGCCTCACCCTCAACGATGGAGCGCAGATTTCCACCGGAACCTTTGGCCTAGGCCATGGCAGTGATGCCAACATTACCGCCCATGAATCGATCGCCATTAATGGCACTGGCAAAAACCCCGCCGGAAAAACCTTTTTTAGCGGCATTTTCACCCAAACCGATGCCACAGGCCAGGGCAATAGCGGTAATTTAACCCTGGAAACGGGGCGATTAACGATTACCGATGGTGGCGTGATTTCTGTGGGAACCATTGGCGCGGGTCAAGGGGGAACTTTAACGATTAATGCCCGTGAACAAATTACGGTGACTGGCTTGGGCGAACAATTGCCCAGCGGAATTTCTTCACGCACGAGAACCGAGGCAAATGCGGGGGCAGTAACCATTAATACAGATCGGCTAAACGTGAGCGATCGCGCCACCATTACCGTTGAAACTTTAGGGACTGGCAATGCTGGCAATTTACAGGTTAACGCTCGTTTAGTGCAGTTAGAAAACCAAGGCAGTATTACCGCCGCCACCCGATCAGGACAGGGGGGCAATGTTAACATTACTGCCAATCAGTTAAACGTGCGCGATCGCGGCACTGTCACCGTTGAAAGTTTGGGAACCGGTAATGCGGGTAATTTAAACATTCGTGCTCGCCTTATTCAACTCGAAAAGCAAGGCACAATCACCGCCGCCACCACCTCCGGCCAGGGGGGCAATATTAACCTCAATGCCCTCCATATTATTTTGCTTTTTGATAGCGAAATTTCCACCACTGCCGGGACTGCTAACCAGCCGGGAGATGGAGGGAATATCACAATTAATGCGGCAACAGTAACGGGGTTATTTAATAGTGATATTGTAGCCAATTCTTTTCGTGGTCGAGGCGGTCGGATTGTGATTAATGCTGAGGCAATTTTTGGGCTAAAATTCCGCCTTCAACGCACCCCGGAAAACGATATCACCGCCTTTTCTCTCTTCAGCCCAGAATTAAATGGTGAGGTGATTTTAAACACCCCCGGCATTGACCCCACCCAAGCATTAATTGATATCCCTGTGGTGGAATCCCCCGAGGTGGTGCAGCAGGTTTGTGGGTTGCGGCCGGGGACAGAACCGGGGAGTGGCCTGCGTTTCCAAGGGCGGGGGATTCCGGAAAATCCCGCTGATGGATTAGGCGTGGGGATGGTGTCACTGTTGCCCGTGGTGATGCCAGAGGGAGGCGATGCTCCGATGGAGAGGCCGCGCCAACGCCCCCTCTCCCCTCACACCATCAACCCCAACCCCCGTCCCCTCATTGCCCAAGGTTGGGGCCGCAATGCCCAGGGGCAACTTGTCCTCACCGCTGAAGCCCCGACGCCGCCTCAATTTCTCCTCAGTGCTGTTCATTGTGGCCAGCCTTAAAGAATCGTGGGGAAGAGGGGCGATCGCCAGGGATTTTGCCCGTCCCCTGCATAAAAATTCTTGCCCTTCCCTAGAAAAGACTCAGAGCCACCAGGCACAGGCGTTAACTTTTTATTGCATCTACCATGGCTAAACTGAAAACCAACCATCGGCATCACCCCAAAGCCTTTGTATTGAAGCCAATTCTTCCTCCCAGTCGCATCATTGCTCTGAGTCTAGATGATCAGTCAGATGCCTTTGATTCAGAATGGTTGCCAGAGCTTGATCCAACCCTAGATCCCCTCAGCCCTGAGTTTGAATTTCCGTCGGAGGAGGAAGAGAATTTTGCTGCTGACTGGTACGATGCTATTAAGCATCGTGACCCTCTGCATGGAGACTATGACCTAAAACTTCGTAGATCCGTTGGTGCATAAACACCGCCACCAACTCCCCATTGATGCTGCCCTTATCCGCCTCCTCCCGCAGAATTCGCAGGGCCACCTCTAGGGGGAGAGGACGTTTATAGGGGCGATCTGCGGCAGTGAGAGCATCGTAGATATCGGCGATCGCCATCATCTGGGTTTGAACCGGAATCTCATCCCCCCGTAATCCCCTAGGATAACCACTGCCATTCAGCTTTTCATGGTGGCCGTACGCGATAATTGGGACAGATTGGAGCGATTTTGTCCAGGGAATTTGCTTCAGGAATTCGTAGGAATGGGTGACATGGGCTTTAATCGCCTGCCATTCCATTTGGGTGAGATTGCCCATGGGGAGCATGAGTTGCTCTAACTCTTGGGGCGTGAGTAGCGGTTGTAATTCCCCATTGACATCAGGGTAACGATATTCTGCCAAGGCCGTCAGTTCCCCCCAAGCCTCATCGGAAAAGGCTTCAAACTGCTTAGGGGAAATGGCTTCCGGCTCATTAATTTCTAAAATTAAGGATTGATAGCGGTGCAACGTGGCGATCGCCCGCTCCAACTGCGATTCCAAACCCTTGAGATATTGACAATGGGAACAATCTTCCCCCTCTTGATGGATATGGCTAGCATGGTTCACCAAAT
Source organism: Spirulina sp. DLM2.Bin59 (assembly GCA_007693875.1). GTDB lineage: Bacteria > Cyanobacteriota > Cyanobacteriia > Cyanobacteriales > Spirulinaceae > Spirulina. The sequence continues at coordinate 2,818 of RECT01000348.1, read as the reverse complement.
AGGCATATTTTGCCTCAGCACAATCCCGCTCTAATGTCCGTTGTGCCACGGCAAACCGCTGTTGAATCACCATCAACTGCTCGGGATATAACTTTTTACGCTTATTGAGAATTGCCTCGGGAACTCCCACCTTGCCAAAATCATGCAATAACGCCGCATAGCGAATTTCTTGAATCTGGGGCGGCGTGAAATAAATTAATTGTAAAGGGCCCTGGCTCACATTCCCCACCTGCTCCGCCAAATGCACCGTTAAATTTGCCACCCGCTCCGAATGGCCCGAAGTCGTGGGGTCGCGGGATTCAATCACCTGAACCGAAGCCCGGACAAACCCCTCAAATAAATTTTCAATATTCTCATGGAGAAGTTTGCGTTCAATGGAAATCGCCGCCTGGGATGCCAGCGATCGCACCACCCGCTCCTCCCATTCCGAATAGGATTGTGTGACCTTCACGGCATTTTCAATCGTGATCTTCACCTCCGGATTGATCTTACGGTTGATCAATTGCAACACCCCAATGGTTTCTCCCGTGTTATCCTGCATCGGCAAAACCAAAACCGAACAGGTTTGATACTCAAAATCCTGATCAAAATTCCGATCTAATTGATAAGGAAATCCCGGTAAAATATTTTGAGCATCGGGAATATTTAACGTGCGGCCCGTCAAGGCGACATAACCCGCTAAACTATGGCGCGTTAAAGGAATTGCAAATTCTCGTAACTGCACATGGGGCAAAGAATCATTCTGTGCCACCTTAAACAACAGATAAGGATTTTCTCCCTCCGGTTTTTGGACTAAAAAGACACTCCCTGCATCACTGTAGGTAATTTCACGACTTTTTGTCAAAATAAAGGCCAGCAACTCCTCTAAGTCCTGGCCTATGGACAAAGCGCTGCCAATGGAGAGCAGCTTTTCAATCAGTTTAAGATGATCATTGGGAATAGAGGCTAAATCAGAGAGTCCAGAAGGTTGTCGTCGATGGAAAGCCGCCATGATGATTGCAGGAGAACGGGAAAAATTCTGAGCATGGCAAATATTATCGCAATTATTGGGGGCAAACTGTTGTCCCTGGCCAGTTCAGATTTGAGGCTGACCGTCCGCTTCCCGAGGGAGAATTGCGCCGATATCGGTTAAACTCAGCCCCAAAGGGCATGATTTCCTTCCTCGACTGCTATGGCTTTGAAACCCACCCTCGCTTTTCAATTTCCCACCGTTGCCCCGGCCCTCAAGTTAGCAACAATTTTGCTCCTGCTCCTGGGCATTGGGTTGGGGACGGTGGGGGATTATGGTGTGTCTTGGGATGAAGGTACCGAGATTTCGACGGCGAAATATAACTTTGAGTGGATTACCCAAGGAGAGAAGATCCCCAAAGACCTCAGGCATGATGGTGTGGCTTTTAACCTGCTAGCGGAATTGGCCTATCAGGGCAAAGCCTTTATAGATGAGCGGTTGGATAACCCTTGGGCAGATCAGGGCTTAGAGGAAGGCGATCGCGCCATTGCCCAAGCCATTCACCGCCGTATTCAGCTTAAACATCCCCTGACGTTTGTAACGGCAATGATCGCCTACGGAGCGGTGGCGGCTCTGGTGGCCATGCTGACGGGGTTTGAATATGCTTGGTTTGGCCCCTTGGTGTTAGCCCTGATACCGCGATTTTGGGCCCATGGGTTTTATAACCCCAAGGACATTCCCTTCGCCGCCCTGTTTACCCTCACCACCGCCGTCGGCGCTGCCCTGATTAACTACGACATCCGCCCCCGCCCCAGTCCCCTCAGCCCCAATCGTTTTCCGATCTATGTAGCCCTTTATGGGGTGTTGATTGGGGTTTTGTGTAGTATCCGCATTGAGGGGTTCCTGTTGCTGGGCTTTTTCCCCTTAGCCCATGTCATTGCCCAGGGTTTCCGTCGGGGTTGGTGGGGCATGGTGGTCGAAGCTCTCCCCAGCTATCTCCTCATGGTCATCACTTGGGGGATCACCACCACCCTCCTACACCCAGCGGCTTGGTCTAATCCCCTGGGTTGGTTTTGGGCAACCTTGGCCTATTTATCCCAAACGACTTGGCCGGGGGTGGTACTGTTTGCGGGGCAAATTTTACCGGCGGATCAGGTGCCTCGCTCCTATTTGCCGGTGTGGTTATGGCAGACAACGCCTTTGCTATGGCAGGTGGGGTTAGGGTTGGGATTGTTGTTTATCGGGATTAATTTTCGGCGGTTTACGCCGTTGCAACGGGGGGCAACGGTGTTGGTGTTGCTGCAAATAATCCTGTTGCCGGGGTTGGCCATCGCCCAGGGTGCCCCCATTTACAACGGCCTGCGACAGTTTTTATTTATCCTGCCGGGGGTGGGAGCGATCGCCGCTGCGGGGTTGATTTGGAGTTATCAGCAGTTGGTGAGGGGGGTGCAGCGGTTTTTTGCCCTGACGGGGATGACGGTGGCCATGAGTGCGATCGCCGTGACGATGATCACGCTCCATCCCCACCAATACGTTTATTTCAATTGGATTTCTGGGGGATTACCCGCCGCCTATGGTCGCTACGATACGGATTATTGGGGTTTGAGCCTCCGGGAAGCCATTGAATGGGTGAATGACCAAGCCTCCCCGGGGTCAACGGTGGCGGTGGGTGGCCCCCTTTATATCGCCCAAATGTTTACCAGTCCTGAGTTAACGCTGTTGGATATTGAAGCGGATTTAGACTACGGGGCTAAGGGGTCACCCCCGGATTATTATGTGGCCATGCCCTATATTGAATTGCCGTTCCTTTTTCCCCAATGCCCGGTGGTTTACGCTGTGGAGCGGGATGGTGTGCCTTTATCGACGGTG